>JAURNA010000189.1 GCA_030830385.1 Crocinitomicaceae bacterium
CGTGACCTGCCATTACATTGGATGCTGAGTCTCCGACAAGAATCACGTCAATCCCAGCTGTATCAATGATTCGTGCTATTGAATAATCGTATCCCGTGAGCATGGTAATTTTTTCTCCTGCCATCTTCATCTCCTGAAGAACATGGGTCGTTACCTTTTTTGCGTTTCCGTGTATTGACATAATATCGGTGTTCGTAGGAGCAAAATTACGGAATTCTTATGGACGGAATGCGATCAGGTGTTGGTCAGTTTTTCCGGGTTTCTTATCTTTCTAGGCAAATGAATACACTACGAACTTCTACATGCCTGGCTTTTGTCCTGTTTGAGTCAATGACGTGCAGAGTACGAATTTTACACCTATCTGGTCCCGGGCGAGCCTGAACCAACGGAAGAAACGATTGGCATTTTCCCGAATCCCGTAATTGATAAATTATCCATCACCGGACTCGTCGAAGAAACGACATACCTTGTGTTTTCAGTGGATGGGAAACGGGTATTAGAAGGAACATTCGATCCTGTAACCGATACGATTGACTTTTCCACCCTTGCTGCTGACCTGTACATTCTTGAAATCAACGGTTCTCAGCATAAGATTGTCAAGCTGTAGCGACAGCACGAGACACTTTTCGTACTTTTGGTTTCGCGTAAAAAAAACGGTTCGGTATTGCATTGTATCGGAATTTATTCGTAATATTGCACCCCCATTCAAGGGGAGAACACGAAATTAGTCGAGATGGATTTTATTAAAGGACTTGAGCAAGAAATCGTTGAGATGCCTCAGCACCCGGAGTTTAAGAGCGGTGATACAGTAACTGTTTCTTACAAAATTCGCGAGGGCAGCAAGGAGCGTATACAGCAATTTCAGGGAGTTGTGCTGCAGCGAAAAGGTAGTGGCGCAACAGAGACGTTTACGGTTCGTAAAATGTCAGGAAACGTAGGTGTAGAGCGTATCTTCCCTGTTGCTTCTCCGTTTATTGAGAGCATTAAGGTGAACAAGCATGGTCGTGTACGTCGTGCACGAATCTTCTACTTCCGCGAGCGCACAGGAAAATCTGCTCGCATCAAGGAAAAGCGTTCATTCGCGTAAGCAAAGCGAACAACATATTCAGAAGTCTTGTTGCCTTGCAGCAGGACTTTTTTATTTTCAAGGTATGCAACGAAGGTTCGTTCTTCCAACATCTTTGGCGATCGTCACGCTTTGCGCTGCCGGTTATCTCTTTTTCATCCGGGAAGACCGCTCCGGCTCTTTCGATCTGAATCCGTTGCCGGTTGGATACCACAGCCACGGGATCGACGTCTCACATCATCAGGGAAAGATTGACTGGGACGAACTTCTGTCCGCGATGGATTCTACGCTATCTTTTATTTATTGCAAAGCCACTGAGGGTGTGCGATTTGTGGATGACCAATGGGAAACCAACGAAGCAGCACTCTCACAATCACATGTCTCGCATGGGGCCTACCACTTTTTTAAACCGAAACAAGACGCCATTCACCAGGCAGACCACTTTCTTTCCAAAACGATTGGTTCATATGGAACACTCCCGCCGGTGCTGGATGTAGAAACAGCGGGGAATTCTGATCGGGAACTCATCGACAAAATGAAGCAATGGCTGCAACGAGTAGAACAAACATCAGGAATTCGACCGGTTATTTACACATCGTACCACTATTACGTCGACAAATTCAGGGGTAAGTTTTCGGGATATCAATTCTGGATTGCTTCATACAGTGGAGAAAAACCCGGGTTGAACGATCCGGAGGTTATTCATTGGCAATATTCGGACCACGGACGAATCCCCGGCACGGATGAATATGTTGATTTGAATTTCTCGAAACAGACTTTATAGCTGCTCGATCAGGAATTCAGTACGCCGATTCTTTGCTCGGTTCGCAGCTGAAGTATTCGGAACTTTTGGATGCTTTTCTCCAAAGCCTTTCGCAGAAAGACGATGCTTATCAATTCCCAGTGAAATCAGGTACGACTGAACGCCTTTCGCCCGGTTATCAGAAAGAATGCGGTTCGTTTCGTCGTGACCTTCATCATCTGTGTGTCCGTGGATCGCAACTTTGATTGAAGGATTTTCCTTGAGGAAACGTGCGAATCCTTGCAGCGTGAACTTCGAACGATCACTCAATGAATACGAAGCTGTTGTATAGAGAATATCATTGATTTCATACTTGCCTCCCGCTTCAAGTTTGCGTACATCCAAATCGTTGTTTTTGATCGTCGGTTCGTCAGCGGAAGCAAGATCTTCCCTGGCAACCACTTTCGAATCAAAGGCATAACCTTCTTTCTTTACCGTTACCATCACGTCGCCCTGTGGCTGTTTCTTTACAACCGTGGCGAACGTTCCATCGTTTCCTTTCACCTTCACTTCCGTAACCTCATCGGTTCCTTCGTACAAAACTTCAATGGTTGCACCTTCAACGGCATCGCCATTTTCATCCTTCAAATCTCCTTTCAAAATGCTCATGGCCTGCGGACGTGCTTCCTCGTAAAGTTCGAAGGAATAGATGTTCCACACGTTGTTCTGGAATGACGAATAATAGGCGATCTCACCGTCGATCGATACAAACAGTCCGAGTTCATCGCCTTCCGTATTGATCGGATATCCTATGTTCTTTGGCTCTGTCCAGGCACCGTTTTCCTTTCGGATGTAATAAATGTCAAGTCCACCACGCCCGGGACGCTGCTTTGTTGACTCAGAGACAAAATAAAACGTCTCGCTGTCCTGATGCAGAAACGGACTCTTGTCTTTTCCGTCAGTGTTTACATGATGAAATGGTCTTGCCTTTCCCCATGAACCGTCGGATTGACGCTCGGAAACGAAAATATCATTGTTCCGGGTATCGGGTCCGTTCTTCGTGTAGTACAATGTGTTGCCATCGGACGAAAGCGAGGGTTGACCTTCCCAGGCTGTTCCTTTGTTGATATTTTTACCGAGATTTTTTAACGGAGTCCACTTGTAATCGTTTCCGCCCTCACCGGTTCGTATGTACGTTGTGCTGTAGAGATCGCAATTTGTGTATGCCGTAGGGCCGCTTCCTGTAACCACCGATGTATCTTTGCACGCACAAATGATCATCTCTTTGTTGTCTACTGAGAGCGTTGCCGCACCATAGCTCTTGAATTCTCCGGTATTGAACGGTGCGTCGATTTCTTCTCCTTCGCTGAAGGGAGCATGTACGGAAGTACGTTCTGAAATCGAAAATAGTTCGTGAATGCTTTTGCGACCGTGAATTGAGTGCTCGTCCAGTGGTTTTCGTCTCGTAAAGAACATCAATCCATTGTCAGGGGAAATCATCGGAAAGAATTCGTCCCTGTCCGTACTTACATACCGCACGATTTTGGGTTCGAACGGCACAGACTCTGAGTCAATCGCGACAGACTCCTCCAATTTATCAAGTGCTTTCTTCACCTGTGCCAGTTTTGTTCCGTAATCTTCCGGATAACGACTGTTGTCATCGTTCTTATAGGCCACAAACTCCTTGAAATACTTCACGGCTTCAGGCATATCCTGCTGCGTGTATTTGATGTATCCGAGGTTGTAGTAACAATCGGCATGATAATCAGAACAGAGTTCAATTGTCTTCTTGAACATCGACTCGGCCTTCAGGTATTGCTTTTCCCCCAGCTTGGGGTCCACATTAAACGCCCGGGTTCCGGCTTCATACACGTACGAGGCATTTTCGAAATACACCATTGCTTTTTCGGGCTCCAATTTCATTGCCTCCTGAAACTTCATGGCAGCCGTTTGCGCATCTGCCTCCTGAACTGCAGCCAATAATTTGAGCACTTTTTTAGACGGAGGAGTACACGACTCATCCTCCTGAGCATTTAATTGAGTGGCCGTAATTATGGAAAAAACCAGGGGAACGCACCAGTATTTCATCAGCAATTGCGATTTAGTTCGATTCAAAAACAATCAGGTAGTAACAAATTCCGTACCCATTTATGTATACCGCAAAAACCGATCGATTGTTACATCTTTTGAGACTTTTTTCGACTTTTCGCAGAAAGTGGGTGAAATTACCTCAATCCCTCATCTTCAAGGCGTTTCATTCCCGGAGTTGCTCAAGTCACGAAGAGCCTCTTCCATGGTCGGATATTCGAAGGAAAATCCACTATTCAGGAGGCGTTCAGGAACCACAAATCGGCTTTTGAGAATCAATTCCGTTTCCGTTTGGATGATGCGTGCTCCGATTTTAAGCAGAAATTCGGGAGACGGCAAGCCAAAACTTCTTCCGAGCGATTCTCTCATCAACCGCATGAATTCTTTGTTGCTCAATGGATTGGGGGCTGCCATGTTCACCGGTCCGGAAACGTCTTCGGCTGTCAACAAGAAGTCCACGGCACGACAGAAATCATCGATGTGTATCCAACTGACCATTTGATTTCCGGGACCTTGTTTTCCTCCCAGTCCCCAACGGGTTAATTTTCGCATTACCGGATAGGCGCCCCCCTCTCTGCCGAACACAATTGTGATTCTCAAAGCAATCTGCCGCACGTTTGAATAGGTATGCTCGAAGAATATCTTTTCCCACTGCTGACAAACGTCCACAGAGAATCCGGAGCCGAAGGTGTGGTCGGATTCAGAGTTGGGATGATCCAGCGAGTACGCGTAAATGGTAGCGCTTGCTGAATTCATCCAAATTGAAGGTGGATGATCGCAAAGATCAATTGCCTCGCCCAGCACACGGGTACTCTGGAGGCGTGAATCGAGAATCTGACGCTTATTTTCTTCCGTATAACGACAATCCACTGATCTCCCTGCCAGATTGATCACTGCCAAAGCTCCTTCGATTTCCAATTGCCAGGAACCAAGTGTTTTACCGTCCCAGAGCACGTATCGCACTCCATCGGTGTCTTCCATGGGCTTTCGTACCAATCCGACGATTTCAAATCTTCCCGAAAAGTACCCGATCAACTTCTGACCGAGAAAGCCGTTTGCTGCTGCTATGACTATTTTCTCCATTACTTCGCCAATTCTAAAGGGTTTTGTATGTTCTCACGTTGTATGTTCTCGCGCGATTTTCGTCTTCCTCTGAACAACAAGTAGAGGTTGAGAAAAAGCATGATCCCAAGATAGATAGAAAATCCGCCTATTTTCACAGACAAGCGCTCAATCAAGTCCTGATACGTATTGAAACCGTATACAGGGATTTTCAGAATCAGTAACGCAAACCCTACATTCATTAGGTAGAACCCAATTTCAAACAAACGATTTGTGGCAAATGCAATGTCTTCCAGTCCGTGAAAAATTTCCAGCATGAACGTCCGGGCATTTCGGAATAAAGATCGTGCAACAAAGAATGTCAGCAGTAACGAGATGGGCAAGTAAATGCCGTATGCGGTTAGTATTAAGTGATTTTCCATGATGTATGATTTTTTGATTGTTTCCTGTGATGATATACCCATCCAATGACAAGCATGTTGAAATAATGCATGACTGCCAGAGTGAATACAATGAAGCCCACACGCGCTGAGAGTTCATTCATGCAAGTTGTAAAATCCTGCACCTGAGGCCACTTGCGTATCATGACAATTGCGTAGCCTGCATTGAACAAATAGTACCCCGTAAGCAAGAGGTTATTCACCGAACGCGCTATGGACGGATCGCTGATCAAATGCAACGTGTAGCAGGTACCGTTTCGATGAAACAACTTTCCGATAATGACCGTAATCAAGACGGTGATCGGAATGTAAATTAGATAGCTGGTGACGTTAAAACTCATTTTATTTCAATATTTTCAATTTTTACTGAAATTTTTGATTAAATTTTTTTACTTCTTCATTCTCAACAAGCTACCAAAGAAGGCGTTCTCTTCCAGCTTCATCAGCATTTCAGAGAACTTATCCATTCGGGTAACCAGTCGTTCTATGTCTTCAACAATTCCCACAAAATTTGCAGTGGATTCGTTCTGTTCGTCAATACTCTTCAGGCGGTCCAGGTGCAGAATCAGCGGTTCGATCTCCCGTCGCTTGCGCTCACGTGTAATGCGCTTAGCCACGTTCCACATATCCTTCTCCGCAGAGAAAAACTCGCGTCTGTCGCCGTCTACCGTGACCTTGTAGATCAAGTTCCAACGCGTCAATTCACGCAAACTGGTATTTGCTCCTCCTCTGGAAATGGTGAGTTTCTCCATTACTTCATCCGTACACAACGGATCATCACTCGTCAGAAGCAGCGCATGGACCTGAGCCATGGCCTTGTTGATCCCCCACTGGCTGCCAAAATTGCCCCACAGCAGGATGAATTCTTTTTTCGCTTCTTCGAGTTTCATGGAACTAATCTACTAAATTTTTCAATATTTTCTGAAAGTTTAATAATTATTTTCTCATCGGGAACCATTGCGCCTTGCAACTCCGTAAAACCGATCGCACTTTTGATCGTCGATTGGGCATAACGGAAAAACGTCCTGCCGTACACAATCGAAGAAGTAAAACATGATCCACAAGTTACGTTGAACGACACAGACGTTAACAATTCGATCCTGAGTCATTCATTACAAATATACATTGATCCGCAGGAGAACGCTCCTTCACCGTTGATCACAAACGCTCCTTCAGTTCTTTTACTTTTTGTACATTTTTGCTGCTTAACACATACATTTATGAAAACGCTTCTTGTAGTATCCATGTTGCTTCTTTCTGCAACACTCATTGCTCAAAAGAAAAATCAAGACGATCCGAAAGGGATTGAGTCTTCGACTGTTTCCGGTTTAAAATTCCGTCTTGTGGGACCTGCGCTGACTTCCGGACGCATTGCAGATATCGCTGTTCATCCGGATAATCATAACGTGTGGTTTGTAGCAGCGGCTTCCGGAGGGGTTTGGAAAACGGAAAATCACGGAACAACTTTCTCTCCTGTTTTTGATGACTACGGCTCGTTTTCCATAGGTTGCGTTGCACTAGCACCCTCCAACCCGAATACGGTCTGGGTAGGAACAGGTGAAAACAACAACCAGCGTTCCGTGGCGTACGGTGATGGAGTCTACAAATCAGTGGACGCAGGAAAATCATTCAAAAACATGGGCTTAAAAAATTCCGAACACATTGGGAAAATCATTGTGCATCCAACCGATGAGAACATCATTTGGGTTGCGGCGTACGGGCCCGTTTGGAGCAAAGGCGGAGAACGAGGCGTACACAAATCGATGGATGGAGGGGAAACCTGGAAACGAACGCTCGAAATCTCCGAACACACGGGGGTAGCCGAAATCGCGATTGACCCGGGTAATCCGGATATTTTGTATGCAGCAGCACATCAGCGCAGGAGACGAGAATGGACATACATCGGAGGAGGTCCTGAAAGCGGGATGTACAAATCAACAGACGGTGGAGAATCCTGGGAGGAAATCAACTCCGGACTTCCCAAAGGAGACATGGGCCGGATCGGAATTGCCGTTTCTCCCGTTGATCCAAACAGTATATACGCAATTGTCGAAGGGCGTCAGGATAAAGGAGGATTCTTCCGATCAACGAACAAAGGAGCCACCTGGTCGAAAATGTCTGATTACAAAACCAGTGGGAACTACTACCAGGAAATTATCTGTGATCCATTCGACGTTGACAAGGTGTTCTCCATGAACACATGGCTTCACCACACTGAGGATGGAGGGAAACATTTTCAACAAACCGGGGAATCGAAAAAACACGTGGACAACCATTGTATATGGATTGATCCGAACGATGCAAACCACTGGATTGTTGGGTGTGACGGAGGAATCTATGAAACGTACAATCATGCCGAAGAGTGGAAATATTACGCAAATCTCCCACTCATTCAATTCTACAAAGTCGCAACTGATAACGAACAGCCGTTTTATAACATTTACGGAGGAACCCAGGATAACAACTCCATGGGGGGGCCTTCTGCAAGTATAAACAATGCAGGAATTCTTAATTCTGACTGGTACATCACAAACGATGGAGACGGATTTGAATCGGCAATTGACCCAACGGACCCTAACATTGCTTATGCACAGGCACAGTACGGTTGGCTCGTTCGTTTCGATCGTAAATCCGGTGAAAAAACACCCATTCAGCCGATGCCTGCAGTTGGAGAAGACCCATATCGCTGGAATTGGGACGCTCCCCTGCTGATTTCACCACACGACAACAAAACGCTGTACTTCGCCGCGAATAAGGTATTCCGAAGCAACAACCGTGGAGATGACTGGACGACGATTTCTCCTGACCTGTCACGAGGAATTGATCGAAATACACTTCCTGTGATGGATCAGGTTTGGTCAATTGAAGCTGTGATGAAAAACAAATCAACGACTATATATGGTAACGCGGTAGCATTTGATGAGTCTCCGAAAAAACCGGGGTTGTTGTATGCAGGTACAGACGACGGATTGATCTGGACTTCGGCAGACGGTGGATCCAATTGGAATAAAGTAAGTACGTTCTCCGGTGTTCCTGAAATGACACGTGTGAACATGATTTGCGCGAGTCAGCACGATGAAAATGTGGTTTTCGCTGTGTTCAACAATCACCGATCGGGAGATTTTAAACCTTACGTTTACAAAAGCACCGACAAAGGAAAAACCTGGACATCCATTTCCGGTAACCTTCCGGAGCGAGGATCGGCATATGTGATTCGTCAGGATCATGTAGACCCCAACTTGCTGTTTGCCGGAACCGAATTCGGTGCGTATTTCTCCAACGACGGAGGAAAGGAATGGACAAAGCTCGCAGGCCTGCCTACAATTGCTGTTTTGGATTTGGACATTCAAAAACGTGAGAACGATTTGGTAGCTGCGACGTTTGGACGTGGTTTTTACGTGCTTGACAATTACACACCCCTTCGATCTTTAACGGAAGAAGTGCTCAATTCAGAAGCGTACCTCTTCCCTATCAAGGATGCACTGCTCTACATTCCTTCTGCTCCACTTGGTTTGCGCGGAACCGGTTTTCAGGGAGCCGACCTTTGGCAAGCAGACAACCCTGCTTTTGGGGCAACATTCACCCTCTATCTAAAGGATGTAGAAAAAAGCCTGAAGGAAAAGAGGATCAAAGACGAGGAGGAAAAAGAGAAAAACAAAGAGGCCGTTTCTTATCCGGACTTCGACGACTTGAAAGCGGAAGAATTGGAAGGGAAGCGAAAACTGATCTGGATCATCAGGAACTCAGCCGGTGAAGAGGTCAAACGATTGAAAACTACACCATCCAAAGGGATCAGTCGTGTTTCCTGGAACCTGCGATCGCAAACCACTTCTCCACTCCAATTGAAAAAATCCAAACCGGGTAGTTATTCAAACCCTGATGATGGCTTCCTTGTAGCTCCGGGTTCGTATACTGTTGAGGTGCACTCGCTAAAAGATGGTGCGATTGAGGAACTTATCGCCGCAACCTCCTTCGAAGTGAACTCGCTCGATAACCAGACAATTCCCGTTGATGCTGAAGAACTGATTGAGTTCCGTAATGAGGTCGCCGAAATTTCCCGTCAGGTTTCCGGAAGTGGAAAAATGATGAGCGAAGTGGAAGAACGTCTGAAGTATGTAGAACATGCCCTTGAGATGTACCCCGGAACGGACATGCGTCTTCTGACCGATGTGGAACGCATCCAAAACGATTGGTACGATTGTCGTGTCATGCTATGGGGAGATCCAATCAAACCGCGCCATGAATTTGAAACGGCACCGAGCATTTCCGATCGATTGGCAATGGTGGAATACCAGCACTGGAACAACCGATCGAACAC
>JAURNA010000190.1 GCA_030830385.1 Crocinitomicaceae bacterium
TACTTCGAATCCCGCAAATCCGTTATCAGAATAATTCGGCTGATCGTTTGCAGCGAAGAAACTGTTGAACAATGAAAAAGTGGGATCAGCTGCCAAAGAGGCATCCCAAAGCACACTGCCCAAACCAATTTTAATGGATGGTTCCACCTGGCTGGAAGACATTTCCGAATAATACACCGCCTGCGATAAACTCGGAGGAGGAAGAATTACTTTCGCCTTTTCAGATTTTTGGGAATAGCCCAAAACGTTTTCTGTGAAATCGGTATCAGTACCGTTAATGCTACCTCTGAAGTGAGCATACAACTCTACCGTAGGAGTGGGAGGTGGAATAACTTCATGCTCAATACAAGCACTGAAAAGTACTCCTGCGAATCCAAATAGTAACAACGATTTCTTGGTCATAATGTCTAGCTGTTTTAATCACCGTACAAGCCCTTTAGCTTCGCTGAAAGGCTCCCATTTTGCAAAGTTAATGTACTAAAGTATGAAAAATAACGAATTTAGTTGCCCTGGGGTTGTGTGAAATGCTAAAAAAATTAAGCACGAATCTGACGAATGCTTGAAGCATCCGATACAACCGATAGGTCAATAGTGGGGTCGGAAAGGCATGCAAAATCCGCGTAGTACAACAAGGCTCCTTCTTCAACGGTCTCACGCTGAAACCAATCGCTCCATGCAAAGCTGCTGTTGTTTCGCCCGAGTTGATTCAGTATCTGATTGAGCTGTGTTTGCGTCACAATTACTTCCGTTTCGTACGACATATGTTCCTGGAAATACGTGCCTTTTACCAGCACTTCAGAATCGTTGGAAATAAATACAATTGTTTCTACTTCAAAGGGTTGTGTCATCGCTTTCATACGCCAGATGTTTTTTTGATAATCCAAATATCGAGCAGTAGATCGTAAACTATTTACAATCTACTTTTCAACAGCGTGATTTTCTTATTTGAGAAGGGTTACGATCCAAAAAAAATGTACCTTCATCTTCCTCAAATGAATGGCATGAAGTACGAAGCAATTGATCAATCCTTGTTTATCAGGAACCGGAAAGAATGTACCAACCAAATGCAATCAGGTGCATTGGCGGTGTTTAATTCAAATGACACTTATCCCATCAGTGCGGACAGCACGATGCCTTTTCAGCAGCATCGGGACATTTTTCACCTTTCCGGCGTCGATCAGGAGGAAAGCATTCTGGTCCTTTTTCCGGACAGCACGAATGAAGCGCACAAAGAAGTGCTTTTTTTGAGAGAGACCAATGAACACATCGCAGTTTGGGAGGGTGAAAAGCTCAACAAGGAACGAGCACTGGAAGTATCCGGAATCAAAACGGTTTACTGGTTGGATCAATTCGAGACGATTTTCAAACAAATGATGTCGGAAGCTTCAGCGATTTATTTGAATACCAACGAACACCTGAGAGCGGATACAACCGTTGAAACCCGCGAAGATCGATTCATTAAAAAGGTAAAAGAGCAGTACCCTGTACACCAGACGCTGAGAAGTGCACCCATCATGCACCGCATTCGTTCCATCAAACATGCGATTGAAATCGAATTGATGAAGCATGCGTGTTCCATTACCAGAGCAGGAATTGAACGTTTGTTTGGCTTTGTTAAGCCAGGCGTCTGGGAATACGAAATTGAGGCAGAATTGATTCACGAATTTCTTCGAAATCGATCAAAAGGATTCGCATATACACCCATCGTAGCTTCGGGACCCAATGCGTGTGTGTTACATTACATACAGAATAACATGCAGTGCAGGGACGGTGACGTAATTTTGCTGGATGTCGGTGCTGAGTATGCAAACTACGCTTCGGATCTCACGCGATGTATACCTGTGAACGGAAGGTTTACAGATCGACAGAAGGCGGTGTACAATTCCGTACTTCACGTCAAGAAGGAAGCGACAAAATTGTTGGTTCCCGGAACGATGCTGAACGAATACCACAAGGAAGTGGGCAAATTGATGGAAGCGGAACTGCTCAAGCTCGGATTGATCAATCAAACGGATATTCAGAATCAGGATCCGAAGTGGCCGGCTTACAAAAAGTATTTTATGCACGGAACATCGCATTTCATCGGATTGGATACCCACGATGTCGGATGTTGGAACGAACCGATCAAGGCGAATATGGCGTTTACCGTTGAGCCCGGAATTTACATTCCGGAAGAAGGATTGGGCATTCGTCTCGAAGATGATGTGGTTGTTCGTGACTCGGGTGAACCATTGAACCTAATGGCTGATATTCCGATCGAAGCGGAGCACATCGAAGAATTGATGAGCAGTAAGGAGTATGCCTGATCTTCACCACCGCGTACATGGTGAGGGAAGACCCGTTGTTTTCTTGCATGGTTTTCTGGAGTCCATGAGCATGTGGTTGCATACCGGATTCGTTCCGGGTGTCCGCGCCATCTGGATTGATTTGCCGGGACACGGGGCTTCCTCCCTTGAAGAATTTCCGTATCAATACATGTCAGATGTGGCGGCGTACGTTTCCGCTACGATTGATTCCATTGGCGTTGACAAATACGATGTGGTTGGCCATTCCATGGGAGGATATGTGGGATTGGAACTGAAGGCGAAAGACAATCGTTGTAATAAAGTGATACTCCTCAATTCCAATTTTTGGACCGACCCGGAGGAGAAAAAACAAGACCGAAAACGCGTTGCAGATCTGGTAATTGATCATTCACGAATGTTTATTCGGGAAGCCATTCCGGGTTTATTTTATCAACCAGAGAATTATCAGGAGGCGATTCAATTTCAAATTTCCGAGTCACTCGGGATGATCCCCGACGCCATTGCGTGCGCATCCGTTGCGATGAGCCAACGAAACGATTATTCGGATATGGTAGCCAATCAACCGGAGCGATTCGAAATCATTCAAGGTGAGTTTGACGCTACGGTTCCATTGGAAATGATGCAACAAAAATTAGAATCGATCAACCTGGATATGCATACCATCAGGGGGGCTGGTCACATGTCGCACATCGAAGCTTCAGAGGAGGTAGGGAGGTTATTGACCGAATTACTCAATCCATGATATCGGAAATAAAAAACGGGAACGCTCAGTTCCCGTTGTCGTTAAAAATCCAAATGGATTCGAAGGTAGAAAGTAAAATTGTGTTCATATGCAGTGGTTTTATCGACCAATTCATGCTCAAGATACGTCATACTTTTCTACCGTTACAGAAAGAAAACTTAAACTGTATCTTCCCTTTAGTGAACGGCGATGGATGAGTAGTCAAATGAATTGATACGTGGATGAAATGACACAATTGTCAGCAAGCAAATCGGTCAGAGTTGTATCTTAGAGATGTATCAAAATAAACTATGAATGAAATTAAGAGCCCTAATTGTTGATGACGAAGAGTTTGCACGGAAAAACCTCACCATGATGCTTGAGGAGCATTGCTCTGAAATTGAAGTAATCGGCGACGCTTCGAGTAAAAAACAGGCCTTGGCCATCATTGAATCATCCGAGCCGGATGTGGTCTTTCTGGACATCCGAATGCCTTCCGGAGCGGAGGGGTTTGAATTGCTTGATGAAATCGAGAAAAAGAACTTTCTTGTGGTTTTTGTTACGGCTTTTAAAGACTACGCAATACGCGCATTTAATGCAAGTGCAGTGTATTACATTCTGAAACCGATTGACATCGATGAGCTCAAACTGGCCACTTCCCGATTGTTGGAAGTACAGGAAAAATACCGCGAGAATCCGAACAACTACAACACGTATTTTGAATCCCTCCGGAACCTTTCGGATAATCTTCTCTACAAGAAAGTATCGAACCGAATTGCCATTAGTCATACGAAAGGATTAAAAATCGTCGAAGATCAAACGATTACCCACCTCGAAGCATCCGGAAATTGTACCACAATTTACTTTGATGACGGCACGCGGTATTTGGATACACGCACGCTCAAGGTCTACGAAAATCTATTGGATCCCGTTCGTTTTTGCCGCGTTCACAAATCGCACATTATCAACCTCGATTTGCTGCAGGAATATTTGAACGAAGATGGCCATTTTGCCGTGTTAAAAGGTGATATTCGCGTACCCGTCGCCCGAAATCGAGTAACCGACTTTGTTCGTATGTTGAAAAAACAATAATGAGATCATTTCTTGCCATCTGCTTCCTCTTTTTGGCCTGTGGTTCGCGGGCGCAGAAGTATGCCTTTGTTTCATACAGTACCCAACAAGGGCTGCCTCAAACCCAGGTTCATGACATTTGTCAGGACGATGACGGCTATTTGTGGATAGCAACGCTGGGAGGACTTGCGAGATACAACGGAAACGAGATCATTACATTCTCGGCGTATGACGGCCTGTTTAACAACCGAATACAATCCCTTGATTTTTTCGATAATACGCTTTGGATTGGACACGATGGCGGAATTTCGTACCTGAAAAAAGGTGTCTTTCGGTCCGTTGGATTTACGGGCGACGACAAATCGAGGAGGGTATCCCAAATTTTCAAGTTTAAGAACCGATTATTCATTTGCACGGACAACGGAGGACTATTTCGCCTGGAGAATCATACACTTGTCTCCCAAAAACTTCCGGGTGAGCATGCCGATCGAATTCGTCAGGCATACTCAGTGAACAACGTGCTTTATTTGGCCACCAATGAAGGGGTATTTGTTTCAGAAGACGGTACATCATTCAAACGGGATGATTCACTTCCGGCAGAAGACTACTGCGGAGTGGTCGGATCGTCCAGCCATCTATTTTTCGCTACATATGATGCGACGATCTACAAACGCAATTTGTCCACAGCAAAGGAAACCATCATTGATTCCTCCAAAGTGCGAACTGTGCTTCCGGAAGGAGCATTGTCAGGGATTTACCTCGATGATCGCGGAGATTTGTGGGTGTACACGTTGCAGGACGGAGTAGTTGTTTTCAAGGCCGATGGAAGCGTTCGGCCAATCACTACGGAAGCCGGATTGCCTACGAATTCCATTCGCTGCTTCTACAAGGACAGGGAAGGGAACATGTGGTTGGGATCGTTCGGGAAAGGGTTGTTTCGATTTTCAGGAGAAACGTTCTCTTACTTCGATATTTCTTCCGGGTTGCAGAGTGAATTGTTCCTCTGTGGGTTTGAGGCCAATGATGGATCGAAAGTGCTCGGCACACTTGACAAAGGCTTACTGGTACTTGACAAAAACGGAAACTCACGAGAGGTGGATGTGGATCAGACGATGATCTGGGCGGTTGTTAAAGATGTAGATGGAAAAGACTGGATCGGTACGCAAAGTTCACTGGTCTCTATGGACGCATCAGGGAACCGTGAAATATTTCGGTCAAGTCAAGGACACAACCTGCCCGGAGACCGTGTCACGACGTTTTATCGGGTAAGCTCCCACGAGATGTACGTTGGCGGAAGCGGAGGTGTTTCGCACTACAAAAATGGACGTTTGCGCCGGATCGGTGTTCAAAACGATGAAAGCATTGGCACCGTTCGGGAATTTGCCATACACAAAGGAAAGCTGATTTGTGGATCGAATCTGGGACTGTTCATCTACACCAACTCCAAATTTATTCCGTTTATGGGGGTTGATATCGTCGTGTATTCATTGCAAATGGATAATGACGGACAACTCTGGGTGGGAACTGAAGAAGGGCTTTTTCGCATTCGGGACAATGAGTTCGAACGGATTGAATTGTCCAGAAATCCGGCATCCAACTTCATCAATTTTGTAAATTGCAATGGCGATTATCTCTTTGTTGGAACCAATAACGGACTGTACACGATTTCAAGACTGACCAGCGATGTCACAGCGATGGATATATCCTATTTCGGAAACGGAGAGGGATTGGTAGACCTAGAAACGAACCTGAATTCAGACTTTTTCGATTCAGAAGGAAATTTGTGGTTTGGAACGGCTTCCGGTCTCGTGTGTTTTCACGTTAAAAACGCCCTTAGAAAACCACACAAACCCTTCGTTTCGGTTTCCTCCATATTGCTGAACTATGAAGAGTTCGAATACAGCAATTACAGTGAAAAACTGAATGAAAACGGTTTTCCGGAACACATGGTATTACCCAATGGAAAAAACAATCTCATATTCAAGTTGAATTGCGTTTCGCTTTCCGAATATCGCGGCATGCAGTTTCAATTTTGGCTGGAAGGTCAGGATGAAACCTGGTCGCCTCCATTCGACGACCCTTTGGTTTCCTTCACGAATGTATCCGCAGGTGATTACATCCTGCACATGAGGAGCCTGAACGCCCATGGAAATTTTTCGAACGAAATTACGGTGTCGTTTACCATTCTCGAAGCGTTTTACAAGACGTGGTGGTTCATTTGCCTGTGCATCGTTCTGTTCCTGCTGATAATCGTCATGGTGTTCCGTTTGCGCCTGAGACGCATCAATGAACTCAATGAAAAAGAAAAATTGGAATACAAAACCCGATTATTGAGCCTGGAGCAACAATCCATGAATGCGAGTATGAATCGTCACTTTGTATTTAACTCACTGAATTCAATTCAGTATTTCATCAATACACAGGATCGGATTTCAGCCAACAAATACCTTACGAATTTTGCCAATTTGATCCGTAAAAACCTGGATTCTGCTACCAGTGAGGGAAATATGATCAGTATGGAAGAAGAACTGGAAAGAATACGGCTCTATTTGTCGCTGGAATCGATGCGATTCAAGGATCGGTTCGATTACAACATCAATGTCGATCCATCCGTTCATCCTGAATTCATACAACTTCCGTCCATGATTTTACAGCCTTTTGTAGAAAACAGTATTATTCATGGTATTCTCCCAAATCATGAGAAAAAGGGCCGGATCGACATTGACGTTACCGTTAAGGATAAAGAGTTGCATATTTCGCTGAAAGACAATGGAATTGGGGTGAATCAGAGTGTTTCCAAGAAGTCAGAGATTGCAGGAGACCACCAATCCAAAGGAATGGAAATCACATCCAAACGCATCGAATTGATTCAAAAAATCTCCAATTCCAACATAACACTGGACGGTCCAAAGGAAATTATCGGTGAAAACGGTTCAATCAATGGAACCTACGTTTTACTCAAAATATCCCTTGAATAGTTGCGCATCTAAAGGGTTTTATGTATATTTGTTAGTAAACCGTTCGAAGATGAAGAGAGTATTTTATATCATCATTGCCGTTTTCGCGCTTGTGCTGGCGTCCTGTTCCAAGCAGGATATTCAGCCAACTTCTGATGCTCAGATCACTGAACCAACGTGGAGACATCTCGGGAGTCAAGCATCGGATTCGGAGTTCGATCCGAGCGGAACTGCGGCAGGAGGGATTACAATTACGGATCCAAACGTAGATCCTTCTGAAATCGGAGGGAAAAATTAATCGAAGGTATAACGAATCAAATTGTATAGTGCCCTGACCGCAACGTCGGGGTTTTTTGTGCCATAATTTCGTGTCCTTCTCGTCTTCCGAACACTCAATAGAATATACACTTCAAATTTTTCTTGAAAAACGCATAACCACTTTGTATATATTGGTTTAACGATAAATTACGGTAAACAATTTCTACATGTCCGGCAAGGTAAATAACGCGTTGTTTGATCTCATTCACTCCATGTCAAAATCGGAGAAGAGGTACTTTAAGTTGATGTCGTCCCGGCACACCATCAGAGGAGAATATAATTATGTTCGCCTGTTTGACTTTATCGACAAACAAGAGGGATACAACGAAGGAAAAATTCACGATGCATTTCAAGGAGAAGCGTTTCTGAATCGTTTCTCAATTACAAAAAAACGCTTGTACGATCACATTTTGTCGGCGTTGGATTCATTCCATAGCATCCGGTCTGTGGAGGCCCAGATCTATCGTCAGTTGCATTCAGCCGATATTCTGTATGAAAAATCATTGTATGATCAGTGCCGTCGGGTGCTCAATAGCGCTGAAAAGCAGGCGCGAAAGCACGAATTGTACGCGTTGCTTCAATTGGTTTCCGTAAAACGCAAACGCCTGTTTGAAACCCATGGCTATCTATCGGTTTCCGATAAAGACTTACACAATTTATATACGGTAGATGCAGCATGCGAAGCAGCGATTCACTCCTTCAACTCACTTTGGAAAGTAAAGAGCGATTTATTCTCACGTTTGTCCAGAAAAGGTGTGGCACGATCGGAAGACGAAGCTCTGTCTTACAAGGAAATCTGCCGGGAAGTTCTCGAAAACCGCATTACCTCCACAAGTTTTGAGACCCGATACCTGTATCATCACGTATTGAGTGCCTACCACTATTCAGTGGGTGAATTGACAGCTTCACACAAACATTTGATGCAGAACCTTGAAATGATCGAGCAGAACGAATTGGGCCAAAAGTTAGACATAAACAAGCACATTTCCATCCTGACGAACGCCATTTATATATCCGATAAAATCGGCCAATACAAAGATTCGCTTCGCTATCTGGTGCAATTGAAAAAGATCGCGGCAGAGGTGGAGTCGAATGAAGATCTTCAAATCAAATTATTCTCGAGCATCGCCAGTATTGAGGTGAGCATGCATCTGCGCAAAGGGGATTTTTCTCCGGCCAAGAAAATTGCGCGGGAAGTGGAAGAAGCCCTCGAGAAATACGGAGAAAAGATCGTTTCTGCAAGACGTGCGTTTCTCGAATTCAAATTGGCCGTTGTGTACATGGGACTCGGAGATTACCCGGAAGCCCGGCGTTGGATCAATCGTATTTTGAACGAGACACAACTTGATAAAACCGAGGACATCATCGGATTCACACAATTGTTGGATTTATTGGTCCACGTTGAACTGGATCACGCGAAGTTGCTTCCCTACACATTTAAGAACACACAACGATTCTTCAAAACGAGAAATCGTCTGTACAGTTTCGAAAAAGTACTGCTTCAGTTTTTCAGTAAACTCATTCGGAGCAACGATATTTTCGAACGCAAGAACCTATGGGAATCACTTCATCACGAACTCACAAAAATTACCCACGACGACGTTTTCGAGAGCGTCGCGCTGGATTACTTTGATTTTCAATCATGGGCCGAGGCCAAGCTAAAAGGTACGCCCTACGATTTAATTGTCAGGGAAAAATACAATCGGTCCATTCGGGCCGCCTCGTAACCACACCTATACAGATCTAAGCGGATGCGCGAATACCGCAAAACTCTGTCACCTAGAAATGGTTCCAGCCTTGAGCGCGCAGCTCAATGGCGGAGCCGTTTTTATCTACGAAATAGACTCCTTCGGAAACGTCTGTCATGTGGCCAATAATCGTCATATGTGGGTTTCCGGCAATTTTATCGTAATCCTCTTGCGACACGGTAAACAGCAGTTCGTAATCCTCTCCGCCATTGAGCACACATGTGGCGGGGTCAAGGTTAAAATCGATTGCGGTCATGGATGTTTTTCCGTCGATGGGTAGCTTCTCATCGTAAATTCTGCAACCCGTTGTGCTTGATTTGCACAGATGGAAGATTTCGGATGCCAACCCGTCGGAAATATCAATCATGGAAGTTGGTTTTACCTCCAATTTCTTCAGGAAGTTGAGAATGTCAACGCGTGCCTCCGGTTTCAGTTGCCGTTGAATGATGTAGTCGTGGCCATCGAGATCAGGTTGAATATCCGGATTTGCCTGAAACACTTCTTTTTCCCGCTCAAGAACCTGGAGTCCCATGTAAGCCGCACCGAGATCACCGGAAACCACGAGCAGGTCGTGTTCTTTTGCACCTGAACGGTACACGATGTCATTCTTTTTTGCCTGACCGATCGCCGTAACGCTTATCACAAGTCCGGAATACGAAGAAGTCGTATCGCCACCAATAAGATCCACGGAATAATTTTCGCAAGCTGCTTTTATCCCGGAATACAACTCTTCAAGTGCTTCAAGCGGGAAACGATTTGAAACGGCGATAGAAACAGTGACCTGCTCCGGGGTTGCATTCATCGCACAGATATCGGAAAGATTCACGGCGATGGCCTTGTAACCCAGATGCTTCAGAGGCATGTACATGAGATTGAAATGCACGCCTTCTACAAGCATGTCCGTAGAGATCAACTGAACGTTTCCACCGCCAATGTCGATCACTGCAGCGTCGTCTCCAATACCTTTTAACGTACTGGGTTTTTGATTAGCGAATGATGATGTGAGTTGATCAATCAGTCCAAATTCTCCAATTTCCTCAAGTTCTGTGCGTTTCTCCGACATCCGTTACAAGTTTTGGCAAAATTACGAAAAGGCAGAAGATCAGGAGATCGTCAATTTTGAAATGACAGGTGCAGGTGAGCGTGATTGTGAAATGGTTGAGTTGAGAATCGAATTAACGAAAAATAAAAAGCCCCGGAACGTTGTTGCAATCAGCTATTCTGAGGCTTTTTGCCTACAATGCGGAACAGAAGACCCAGTAATATCCGTAGGTACTTCCGGGTATGTGTACCATTCCGATTCCTACCTTCTTGCTTCCTGAATTGAACATATTATCGTAGTGACCTTTACTGGTGTACCACTGTTCGTAGGTTCCTTCCGCGTCTGAGTTACCAGCTGCAATATTTTCGGAGTTCACGAAACTTTCGTGGTAAAACCTTCGAATCCGTTCGAATGTTCCACCTATTTTGATCAGAGTTCCGTTGCTGCGGTCATGACTGTCGTGGTCGAAATAATCGTTGGTTCCTAAATCCGCGGCATGATAGCGAGCTGCACGAGTCAGGTTTTCATCCCACTCAAGTTCTGTCATTCCTTTCTTTTTGCGCTCCTCGTTGATCAAACGAAGCAGTTCTTTTTCTCCTTGCACATTGCCGGAAGGAATGTTTTCATACCCGGTGGGCATACCTCTGAACATATCGTTTGCTGAAACGTTGCCTGTTTCTTCGGTTCGTTCGGTAACAGCAACATGATCGGTTGATGCGAGTACGGTTGATTCACCTTTTAGCTTGCCGAGTCGGGTAGCAAGAAGATCGGCATATTTCATCTGGTCTTCTTTTGTGATGAGTTCTTCATAAACGACCCGATAACGTCCTTCAATCCGATCGATGGTTTGAACCCACTCAAGGTTGTCTTTCATGCCTTCACTCGCACAACGATCGAATTTGCGTGCATAGTCAATGGCGGAATTCAACTTGCGGTAATGTGACATGGTGTTGGTTGCCTTTTCTTCTTTGTCCAGATAGATCAAACAGGCATAATAATACGGAATCGCTTTCTCGGGTTGACGTTTCATTACCTTTTTGGCGTACTCAAGGCACTCGGTAACGTCGCTGCCGTAAAGCCGGGTCAATTTCTTGTGAACTCGGTCGCCCGCCATTGCCGGAGAGCTTAGAATGACCACGAGCGAAATAAAGAGGAGATTTTTCATGGTATTTGGTTTTATAGACTTGCATGTTGTTACAACTCACTATGCACGCATATTATTGTGGACGCACATGAAAAATCACATTCTGTACCCAAAAAAAGGGCCGAAGCCCCTTCAAAGAAATTTTTTGGCATTCGAAATCAGAGCGATAGTACTTCAAACTCCGTTCGGCGGTTGGCCTGATGTTGTTCCTCGGTACATTTTACACCGTTCGCACATTCGTTGACAAGCTGTGTCTCACCGAATCCTTCCGACTGCAATCTACCGGCGTCAATACCTTGCTCAGTCAGATATTTAACAACGGCAGCCGCTCTTCGTTTTGAAAGATCCAGGTTGTGTGCATCTGACCCCCGCGAATCCGTGTGACCTCCCAGTTTGATTTTCAACGTGGGAACGTCATTCATCAATTTGATCAAACGATTCAGTTCCACAGTGGATTCCGGACGCAATGTTGCCTTGTCCAGATCGTAGAAAATGTTGCGCAAAACAATTTTGTTTCCAACGGAAAGTTGCTTCAGTTTAACGTCCTTTTTCACCTCCTGAAATGCTGCCGTATTCGGAATATCAAAGTTTTCAGAATGGAAAAGATACCCGTCTTTCTTAACGGCAATACCGTAGTTTTTGCCTGCTGGGAGTGATACCAGGTACTTTCCTGATTTGCTGTTCGACGTAAACGTCGCAATCACCGCATTCGCCGTGTTGTCCACAATTTCGATTTCAGCTTCTAACTTTTCATCGGTAAGGAAGTCGGAGATAACTCCTTTCAAGATGGTTAATTGAGCCTCTTTTACTTCCATCTTTGGTGCAATCACAGTTTCCTGAACAGGAGAGGCGATACTCGCGATGAGGTTGTCCTCGTTGTTGAGAATCATTGGTTTTTCAGGTCCGAGAAAGGTAATCACATACAAATCGCGAAGTCCTCTTGAATCCTTGTTCATGGAGGTGTAATATCCGTGTCTTCCACTTGCAGAGATTACAAAGAATATGTCGTCGTCTGCCGTATTTACCGGATAACCCAGATTCATCGGAGTTCCCCACGTTTTGGTGGTTTCGTCGTAGATTGATTTGAAGATATCGTACCCCCCCATGGAGCTGTGTCCTTGTGAGCTGAAGTAGAGTGTTTTTCCATCCGGGTGCATGAATACACCTTCTTCTTCAAACGGGGTATTGATCGCATCACCGATGCTTTCAGCTTTGCCCCATTTTCCTTTCTCATCGAGTCGGGAAATGTAGATGTCGTGTCCACCTTTACCACCGGGTTTATCTGAAACGAAGTAGAGTGTACGTCCGTCGGGTGAGTAACATGCAGACGGTTCGTGATAGTCTGTATTGATGTTTTTTCCGAGCGATTCAGGTTTGGACCAAATGTCTCCTTCCAACCGCGATTCGAACAGATCTCCACCGTTGTTTTTTCCGAGATAGATAATGAATTTCTGACCGTCTGCTGAAAGTCCGGAGTTTGCATCGTGATTGTTGGTGTTTACCGGTTCTCCCACATTGTTTGCCTTGATCCACTCGCCATTTTCGTCCCGATAAGCGATGTAGATGTCCTCGAAGTGTTCATTGAGCGAAGGGTCAATTTTTCCCGCGGTAGATCCGGGTCGGCGCGACGTATATACGATTACAGATTCATCTGCTGAAATCACGGCTCCGTATTCATTATGCTCGGTGTTGATATTATCTCCAAGGTTGTCTACAAACACGCGCAATGGTGTTTCGACGAGTTTTTTTCCATTGTTGCATTGCTTGATACGAAGACGCAATTCCTCCAATGCAAAAGGGTCCGGATTGGCCTGAGCGACGCGCTGATATCGACTGTAGCATTCGATTGCCCTATCAAATTGCAAGTCCAGGTGATACGCGGCTCCCAGGTAGTAATTCAGATCCGGGTCTACATTCGGGTTCAGTTCGTATGCCTTTTGAAAGAACGGCAGTGCTTTGTACTTGTGCACGGATGAGGCATAGCAACGTCCCAGTTTGTAATTCAGTATTGAATTGTTCGGGTTGAATGCTTGTGCTTTTTCGTAAAAAGGGATGGCATCCTTGAAGTACAGAGGGCCTTCCCCAAACAGTTGATCTCCTTCTTTGAGATTGTTTTTCGCCTCTTTTAATCCGTCTTTGTTATTGGGGAAATTGTCTTTTTCGAATTCGATATCCTGCCCGAATAAACTGCCAGTAGCGAAAATAACGAATGTTAGTATTGCGTATTTCATAGTCTCGTTCGGTTAATTATTTGCAGTCTCCAATGTATTGTTCTCCACCTTTTGTACCCAGTTCAACTGACTTGTTCCAATCGGCACAGGCTCCTTCGTCGTCCCGCATTAGTTCGCGTGCATTTCCGCGGTTTAGGTATGCGTAGCCGTAATTGGGATTTTTTTGGATCGCTTTTGAACAGTCGTCAATACAACCTTTGTAGTCTTGTAATTTGAACTTGGCGGCCCCTCGATTGTTGTAGGCGTATGCGTACGCCGGATTGAGTTCGATTGCCTTCGTAAAATCCTCGATGGCCCCTTTGTAATCCTCCTTGTCATACTTGGCTGACCCACGATTGTTGTACGCCTGAAAATTTTGCCCGTCCAATTGAATCGCTTGTGTATAGGCGAGAATGGCCTGGTCGTGCTTGCCCGTTTTTCTCAGGGTACTTCCCAGATTGTTGTGTGCAAATACCATGGATTGATCGATCATGAGTGCCTTTTTGTAATCGGCAGCGGCACCTTCGTAATCTTCGGCCATACGTTTAGCGCTTCCGCGGTCGTTGTAAGCATACGCGTAGCTTCGATTGTTCTCAATGGCCTTGTCGAAGTCTTTGATTGCGCCTTTGTAATCCGCATTTCCGAATTTGATTACTCCACGATAATAGTAGGGTTTTTCATCCTTTGGATTTGCCGTTATGGCGCTTCCAAAATCTCCCTCTGCCTTATCGAGGTTGTCCATTTCCATGTGGCATCGGCCTCGCAGGAAATACGAATCTTTGCAAGCTTCGGGGTCATTCAATGAGAAGTTGAAGTCCGATACAGCTTCGCTGAATTTTTTAATCTCCATGTAGGCAGACCCCCGGTTCATGTAGGCGAGGTGAAAATCCTTTTGTTTTTCGATGGCTTGGGTGAAATCCGCGATGGCTCCGTTCATTTCCTTGCCATTGAATTTCCGGATTCCACTGTTGTATAATTTGGCTGCTTCGATGCTGTCGTTGTTCAAGACCATCGCCTGGATGGTGTCTTGAGCCAAACCCTGAAAAGCAAGGAAGCTAAATGCCGCAACGATAATTCGTGTCATTGTAGTTTCGGTTTAAATGTGCTGAAATTAAGAAAATTGATCTTGTGATCAAAAGAAATGGCAAGGTGAATTACCGTTTGGTTCCGCTTTATTTTCCAGCTGGAAGGTTGGGTGTATTTTCCGCGTGAAAGTTTAGGTTTCGAGACAGAATGGGAACTATGCTGATCACAACGGGAAGAAACAGACGAAGTTCAAGAATGGTACCCACGAAATAGTGCGTCACAATAAAAAGAATACACATGAACACAATCACTCTTGAAAAAGAATCTCTCTGTTTGTTACCGATTAGAAAGAGAGCGATCAAAGGCATAAAATAGAAAAGTACGAGCGCATTGGATTTCACGGAAAACCACAGGTCTTCACGGGATAGAAAAGGAATGTTTTTACTGATCTTGTCGAACTGCATCCAGTCGCTTTCGGTCTCTCCTCCCATCACGATCCGGATTGCAGCATACATTCCTATAGAAAAAACGATGCTCACGATTGCAGGTGTGGGTTTTTGGGCCTTCCAGGAAAAATAGCCCAGGGGGATCAACAGGAAAATCGGAGTTTCACGGTTCAGGATTCCCAGAGCGATGAGAATTCCCGCGGACCACCATCGTTCTTTTTTAAGGAGGTAGAGTACAAAGGCGAAAACAACGAGGTTGAGAAGATCCTGACTTTCGACCACATGAACCCCGAAAAACTGAACTTGCGTTGCAACAAGGTAAATTCCTGTAATAAAAACGGATTCGATTGCCTTCCTGAAATTACCTACTTGTTTTGCATACATGTACACGCCCCAAAACAATGCAAATGTGAAAAGAATGTTCAATCCAAGGGTGGAATGAAGGGGATGAACTTGAAAGATTTCACTGCTCCAATGAATACACAACGGGACCAAGAAGCGGTACATGTAAGGACCACCAATGGAATGGTCCAGAAACTTATGATACGTCCACTCAAACTGTTGTGTAAGTCCGTCTTCGGATGCTTGAACGAGCGAATCATTCGGGAAAAAATCGACGATTCCGATGAGCGTTGACAGGCTAAGAAAAAGCAGCACCCGTGAGAACGGATGCCGCTTAATGATTTCATTCATATGCTAAATATCGCAAATGTTCAGCAATCCAATCGCTATTGCTTCACAACATCCTTTACGATCGTGCCTTCCGAAGTGTTCAGATGAATAAAGTACACACCGGAGCTAAATTCTGTGAGATTCCAATCGAATGCTTGAACGGATTTCGTGTCTATGCGCTGTATGAGCCTTCCTTTGGTGTCCGTAAATTCAATGAACTCAACACCTCCATTCCATACGATGTGAAGGACATCCTCTGTCGGATTCGGGAAAAGCCGAATGTCGAAATGGTCCAGCTCATCTATTCCGATAACAGTAATCGTTTCGCAATTCGACGTGTCCATACAACTCGTCTTCGTTACTTCAACTGCATAATTACCCGTTGCTGTAGCAGTGTAAGATTGAGTTGTTGCACCAGCAATTGGCTCGAGACTATTGTTGCAGTTCAACCATTGGTAGGTAGATCCAGCCTCACCGACAGTCAATGTAGAAGCGTTCGTCGTTATGGAAATATCAATCGTAACTTCGCTCAGTGTAAGCGTTACAGTAGAGTCGCAACCATTTGCAGACGGAAATGATTCCACATACGTCCCTGCTGCTGTGAGCGTTTGCGCACCGAATGTGTAGGAATCTCCGGAACAAATCGAAGCCTGATCCGTTGTGTTGTATACTGGATTCACCGCAAGCGTCAAGGTTACAACCGAGTCACATCCGTCAACCGAAGCAAAGGTCTCTGTGTACGTTCCTGCCGTGGTCAGTGTTTGCGTTCCAAGCGTGTAGGAATCGCCCTGGCAAATGGAAGCAGCATCCGTCGCGTTGTATGTTGTCACGGATAGTGTAAGTGTCACGGTCGAGTCACATCCGTCAACTGAAGCAAAGGTCTCTGTATACGTTCCTGCCGTGATCAGTGTTTGCGTTCCAAACGTGTAGGAATCGCCCTGACAAATGGTGGCAGCCTCCGTTTCATTGAATGTGGGGAGCACGTTGAGGGTAAGCGTTACGATCGAGTCACATCCGCCAACCGAAGCAAAGGTTTCTGTATACGTTCCTGCTGTGGTCAGTGTTTGCGTTCCAAGCGTGTAGGAATCTCCCGGACAAATGGCGGCAGCGTCCGTCTCGTTGTATGCTGTCACGGATAGTGTGAGTGTTACGGTTGAGTCACAGCCACCAGTAGACGTGAAGATTTCAACATATGTTCCTGCTGTGGTCAGCGTTTGCGTTCCAAATGTGTAGGAATCTCCGGGACAAATGGAAGCAGCGTCCGTCTCGTTGTATGCTGTTACGGACAGTGTGAGTGTTACGGTCGAGTCACAGCCACCAGTAGACGTGAAGGTTTCAACATACGTTCCTGTTGTGGACAGCGTTTGCGTTCCAAACGAGTAGGAATCTCCGGGACAAATGGTGGCAGTCTCCGTTTCATTGAATGTGGGGAGCACGTTGAGGGTAAGCGTTACGA
>JAURNA010000191.1 GCA_030830385.1 Crocinitomicaceae bacterium
TAGCTGTTTATACGGACCAATTCGTAATCGAGAATTGCGTCTGAAGTCGGTAATGAATATCGAACGGGAAGCCCATTGATCTCCGGGAATGCATCAATCAGGTTCTTGCGGTATTTCTTATAGTACAAAAATTCAATGGGTTCGTTGAAACTTGCATGACTTACGATTACACGCTTAGCCTTTTTCCTGAGGATTTTGTCCTTTCCCCATTTTTTCTTGAATTGGTATTCCGGTGTTTGAGTTGTATCGTTTGAATATCTACTGTCAGAATCGCTGAGATTCATTTGAATTGCAAAATTTCCAAAGTCGGTGTTCAAAAGAAGATAAGACTTGTTGAGAATCAAATGTCGAATTGCCACCTGTTTACCCAAAGAACCCGTGAAATTCTCAATGCGCACAATGGTATCGTTTGTGTAAATGATCATTTTGTTCTCAGGAATAAGGTCCTTTAGGGACGTATCACGCGGAGTGATTTTGTATTCGAGCATACCGCGGAAAGGCGTATGCTTTTGGGCAAGCGATTGTGTGCCAATCAGCACCAGAATCAACAGGATCGTCATTCGAGTCATAAACTGTACTAATTTATTCAACGGTTCACAGGCGATAAAGTTACCGGGTTTATTGAATTGAAAGAATCCACCGTTGAATTATATTATTTTTACCGCTGCAAAGAACAGGAGCTTTATGGGGCACAATGTAAGCTTGATAATTAATGATTCTGAGATCACCGCCGGAAAGCGTGGAGCCTCGCTCGGCCCGGATGCCATCATTGCTGCTGCCCGGTGTCAGGGAAGTCATTTTTTCGACAGAGAAATTACGCGAATTCCGAGCTGGAACCATTTGCTGGATAAAAAAGTCGAGTTTGAGAATGCAAAACGGCTTGGCGGATTGATTCAGGTGTTCAATGCAATTGGTACGACGGTGAAAAACACACTTGCTTCAGGGCAGTTCCCATTTATCATCGCGGCAGACCATGGATCTGCAGGGGGAACCATGGCGGGAATTAAAGCGGCTCATCCCGACAAAAAACTGGGCGTCGTTTGGATTGATGCACATGGAGATTTACACACGCCCTACACAACACCTTCCGGCAATATGCACGGAATGCCCCTGGCTACAGCATTGGGCGTCGACAATGAGGAATGTGCGCGAAATTCGATTTCAAACGATGTTTTGGATGGATGGGAACAGTTGAAAAATGCACAAATACCCGGTCCCAAACTATCTGCAGATCATCTTGTATTTGTTGCTTTGCGGGATACGGAACCAGAAGAAAATCACCTGCTTAAGCAATTATCAATCCGCAACCATACAGTAGAAGACCTGCGTACAAACGGCGTTCAATCCATCGTCGAATCCATCCGTGTTCAATTGTCTGACTGCGATATGATCTATGTTTCGTTTGATGTCGATTCCATGGACCCCGAGCTGACTTCGTACGGAACGGGAACGCCAGTACAAGGTGGTTTGACTCCCGAAGAGGCAAAGGAATTACTCGTAGCACTTTCGGGGTGGGAAAAACTCGTTGCCCTGGAAGTCGTGGAGGTGAATCCCTGTCTGGATGAGAAAAAGAATAAAATGGCCGAAGTTACCTTTGGGCTGATTGAAGCAATGTTTCAACAATTAGAAGGCTAAAAATACAATGGAAAATCTGATCAGAGAAGCGATCCTGGAACATGCAGAGACCCTTTTTGGGACTGCTGTTGAAGAAACAATGATTCAATTCCAAAAAACGCGCCGGGATATCAAAGGTGATTTGACCCTGGTGGTTTTTCCATTCGTGAAACTACTCCGGACCTCTCCGATTGAGGCAGGAAATAAGATCGGCGAGTTTCTCACGTCTCAACTGGATTTCATTGAGAGTCATGAGGTAATCAGCGGATTCCTGAATCTTTCGTTTACGGATTCCTATTGGACAGGTCGTCTGGGAGAAATCGATGCGGATGATCATTTTGGCTATGAACCCGCCAATTCCAGAAGCAGGATCATGGTAGAGTATTCGTCGCCTAATACCAACAAGCCGCTTCACCTGGGACATCTTCGGAACATTTTTCTTGGGTATTCGGTGTCAGAAATTCTGAAGGCCCGGGGTCATAAAGTGGTGAAGACACAAATCATTAATGATCGTGGAATTCACATTTGCAAGAGCATGCTGGCCTGGCAAAAGTTCTCACCTGTGAATGAGCATGGTGAGCGAGAAACTCCGGAAAACACAGGAATCAAAGGAGACAAACTCGTGGGTAAATACTACGTTGAGTTTGATAAGCGACTGAATGAAGAAGCTACGTCAATTCTTGAGGCATGGGAGAGTGGTTCCTTTGAGGGGTATTCGGAAGAAGTAATCGGTGAAGTCAAACGTCTGTCTGGCTCTCGTGACGGTAAGGACGAGAAAACCATTGCCGGAATCAACGGGAAGATCAAAGAGCTGGCGAAAAACGCAACGGACCTCTTCAGGGAAGCAAAAGAAATGTTGATTCGCTGGGAGGCAAGAGACCCTGAAACGTATTTGTTGTGGTCAGCCATGAACGGTTGGGTATACAGTGGGTTCGAAGATACCTACGAAACCATGGGGGTTGATTTCGATAAGCTGTACTACGAATCAGATACCTACCTCATCGGAAAAGACATGGTAGCCGAAGGGTTGCAGAAGGGGGTCTTCTTCAAAAAAGAAGATGGTTCAGTTTGGATCGATCTGACGGAGGACGGTCTTGATGAGAAACTTCTGCTGCGTTCAGATGGAACTGCTGTATATATGACGCAGGACGTTGGGACCGCTTTTGACCGATACCGCGATTACCCGGATCTTGATGGGATCATTTATACCGTTGGAAACGAACAAGACTATCACTTCAAGGTCCTTTTCCTCATTCTTGATAAGCTGGGGTATTCCTGGGCGAAGAATTGCTATCACCTTTCGTATGGAATGGTGGAGTTGAGAAACAGCGAGGGAGAAGTAGGTAAGATGAAATCCCGAGAGGGAACGGTTGTTGACGCCGACGATCTCATGTCGGATGTTATTGAAGCGGCAACGGAAATGACGAAAGCACGTGGCCACATTGCGGGTATGTCGGATGAAGAAAAAGAGACACTTTTCAAAACGATCGGTCTTGGAGGTCTGAAATACTACCTGCTCAAAGTGGACCCTCGACGAGGAATGGCATTTAACCCGGAAGAGTCGATTGAATTGAATGGAAACACCGGACCGTTCATTCAATATGCACATGCGAGAATTCAATCCCTGTTGCGCAAGGCTGGTGAAGTGTCAACGCTTTCAAATCAGAACGAGATTGGAGATCAGGAAAAGGAACTTGTGAAGCATTTGAGCGAGTTTCCGGCGGTGATGGAAGAGGCGGCAATTTCGTATTCTCCGGCACTCGTTGCCAACTATACATACGAATTAGTGAAAATGTTTAACCATTTCTACCAAACTGTTGATATTTTGAAAGAGGAAAACGAAACGGCTAAGTTGCGTCGTCTGGTACTGAGTAGATCAGTAGGTAAGGTGATTCGAAACGCAATGAATACGCTCGGAATCAACGTTCCGCAACGAATGTAATTATGGACGAGATCAATGCTTGGTTGAAGAAATTCTTTGGATTGATCCGACTCACACACGAGCGGGAAGACTATGATGTAATCCATGAATCGATCGAGAAAGCGATTGTTTTCCGTGGAACTAACGTATGGATTTTACTGTTTGCCATTGTGATTGCGTCGGTTGGATTGAATATGAATTCTACTGCGGTGATCATCGGAGCCATGCTTATTTCTCCTTTAATGGGTCCGATTAATGGTATAGGCTACAGCGTGGCGACCTATGATTTTGATCTGCTGAAACGATCCTTGAAAAATTTCGGATTCTCAATGGGAGCCGGTTTACTTGCGTCCACCTTGTATTTTATGATTACTCCTATTAACACAGAGCATTCGGAATTATTGGCGCGGACGAGTCCCACGTTTTATGATGTTTTCATCGCAATGTTTGGAGGTCTGGCCGGAATTGTAGCAATCAGCAGCAAGCAAAAAGGAAATGTAATCCCCGGGGTAGCCATTGCAACTGCGTTGATGCCACCATTGTGTACGGCCGGATATGGAATGTCCGTCGGAAACTGGAACTATTTCGCGGGAGCACTGTACTTGCTTTTTATCAACTCGGTTTTCATCGCACTCGCCGCAATGTTGGTATCTCAATTACTCAAGGTTCCCAAGAAGGAATTTCTTCTTGCACGCGATTTCCAAAACAAGCGCATTGTGATCAAAAATACCCGCATTGTAGTGGCGATTGTGATTTTCATTACGGTTGCTCCGAGTTTGTACCTGGGATATACCCTGATCAAAAAAGATCGGTTTCAGAGTACAGCCGATTATTTCGTATCTGAGGTGAGTGTGTGGGATGGAAATTATTTGTTGCGACACGATATCAATCCGCGCGAAAAGAAAATTCACCTGGTGTACGCTGGAAACGAACTCGATAGTATATCTGAGGCTGGATTGAGGATTCGGGCGAAGGATATGGGGTTGGCCGGAGTTGATTTGAAAATTGAACAAGGTCTGACCATTCAAAATTACGAAGAGGATCAGCTAAATACAAGTCAGATAGACCGTCTCTCGGATGAAGTGAACCGATTGAAGTCCGCGCTGTTCATGAGAGAAAAGTACATCGACAGTCTTCGAAATGTACCGGAAATCGGTAAGCAACTTTTGGATGAAATCAGCAGTATGTACCCGGAAATTGTGGGCTGTACCTACGCGGGTTCCCAGCAATATTTGGATTCGTTGGACAGTTCAAAGGAAATGGCAATGATCTTTTTTGACACATCTGCTCCGCTTGAAAAAGAGGACCGCGAAAAAATTCGGGAGTGGCTCCAAAACCGACTGAGAAGTCAGCGATTGATCTTAAGGTTCTGACGGAAGTGAATTATCCGGAAAATCAAGTAAATATTCAGCATCAAACTGAAGAAAAGTGATGCATATAATGCCAGGCGATCCAGTCCGCTCATTATCTGGCTTACATTGACCTCTCCCGGATTAAACAATTGAGGTTTCTGATCCGTCTGTAAAAAAGAACGCACACCATCAGATAGCCCGGAGAAAGTCCATTGCTGCCGGGCCTGAGGACCCTCTAAATCTCCCACACAAAATGGCTCATTTGCAAGCGGAGCAGCTTTACTCCCCCCACAGAAGACAAACAACAACATCCAAACGAACCAACTTCTCATAATACACTGATGTGAATGACTACTTCTTGAACGACAAAACCGAATCGAAGGTTGGGCAAAAAATGGAATTACCGCAAAAAGGGGGTGAGTTCGTGGTATAGCCGGTTCAATGGAAGCCCCATTACATTGTAATAACACCCTTCAATGCCTCGAACTCCAATGTATCCAATCCACTCCTGAATCGCGTAAGATCCGGCTTTGTCCATGGGCTTAAACGTATCGACGTAATAACGAATCTCCTCATTCGATAATTCATTAAAATGGACTTTGGTTAATTCGGAAAAAGTTGATTTTTTTTCGGTGCTTGTTAAACAAACACCGGTTACCACCGTATGTGTTTTCCCGGACAAAGCCTGTAGCATTTCGCGTGCATCATCAGAATCCTTCGGCTTCCCGATGGGTTGATTGTCGAGTAAAACGATGGTATCTGAAGTGAGCAGCACTTCGCCTTCTCGAATAGAGCCTTCGAATGGTTTCGCTTTTAACTCAGCGAGGTATCTGGGGATGTATTCCGGGACCAGATCATCAGGGTAAATTTCTGCGATGTCCGCCGAACGAATTTCAAATGGAAAACCAAGTTCTTTAATCAAAGCCTGCCGACGGGGAGATTTAGAAGCCAGAATGATCTTGAAAGAATTAAAATCCATAGTCCTGAATAAGTTTCCAGTAAACAGGGGTGAGCAGCCCGATGGTCATTCCCAGCTTGATCAGGTGATTGATCCAGCGATACTGTTTGCGCTCCCTGGCACGAATCAAGATGACAAGTGCAAACAATATAACCACAACAACGGCAAGGAAAGGAACGAAGGCCTTCAACTCGATTCCGTCGAGCAAGAAATGCAAA
>JAURNA010000192.1 GCA_030830385.1 Crocinitomicaceae bacterium
GCCCGACCCCGCTGCACTCGACCAGGCCATTCGCGACCTGCGTCAGGGCAACCTGGCAGCACCGCAGCAGGCCCTGCAGCAGACCGCCGCGCAACTGGCTGAGGCCGCCCGTCAGCAGGCCCAGGGACAGCCGGGACAGCCGGAAGTGGCGGAAGTGGAGATACGGGTCAAACCGATGGACAAAAAGGAAGTGATGGAATTCGAGGATTGAACGCAGGAAAGGGAAGTCCGGGACCTGCAATCACCCTATCGTACTCGTCGTTTAATCCGGAAAATCTGGAATGAAAAAACGGATGAAACTGGGTTGTGCGTACGTAACCCGAATAAGAAATAATCAGCCGTAATAAGGAGCAATCATTCGGTACACCACTACCCCACTGATTGCCACAAACATCCAAATGGGCCAGGCGAAGCGTGTCCATTTTTTGTGCTTGGCAAAGTCGCCCTGCCATGCCCAGAGATACGTGAACAGCACGAGTGGAATCACGGCCACACTCAATCCAATATGTGCAATGAGCAAGGGATAGTAGATATAGCCATAAGCACCACCATAGGGTGTAGGATCTGAAGTGATGTGATACGCTACATAGCAGCCCAGAAAAACAATCGACAGAAACAAGGCCAATCGAATCAGGGTTCGATGGATTTCCTTCTTACCTTGCTTTATTGTGGCCAAAGCTACCACGAGAACTCCTGCGGTCAATGCGTTAATACTGGCATAAATGGGCGGAAGAAACGAAAGATCCACACCTTTGATTTTCGGCATTCCGAACAACAGCGCCACTACCACCGGAACGGCAATGGAAGCCGTAACGATGAGCCGTCTGGCCCGTTTCATCTCCTGAGGATTACTCAATTCCGTACTCATGCTTTAGTAATTTTCGAATGTCTTTTTCCATTAGATCGACCTGCTCAGTACTCGTTCCGACGTAGACACCTCGAACGTATCCTTCTTTGTCTACAAGCGTGAAAGCGTCTGAGTGAGCATATCCACCGGCTGCGTTCTCATCTGCGTTTGCATGCACCATGAAATAGTTGATTCCTAATTCGTGTGTTTCCGCTTCATTTCCCGTTAGAAATTGCCAGTTGGAAGCTGTGATGCCATGCTTCTTGATGTAGTTGCGCAGCACCGCTGGTTTGTCGTGTTCCGGATTGATGGTAAACGATATGAATTGAATCTCGTCTTTCAAATCCTTTGTCATTTCATTCAGCCGTTTCATTTGAGTGGTCATCGGTGGGCAAATTGTTGGACAGGTTGCAAAAAAGAATTGTGCTACCCAAATTTTGCCTTTCATCTCCCCCGAGGTAATGGTGACCGAATCCTGATTCAGATATTCGAAATGAGGGATCGTGGGACAAATCGTGTCGTTTTCACCCTCCTTATTGTACACCACATCGCAGTTACCAATTACCGGCAATACTTTTTCCGTCTCCTGCCCCCCCCCGCATGCTGCAAGAAAACCGAGGACTATTACAATGTACCCATGCTTCATTTCTTTTTTGCTGCTTCTTTATCGTATTGCTTCTGCAAGAGTGCAACATGCTCTTTCATTCGTCTTACAGCTCCCTCCGAATTCCCATTGTGGACCATTCTGAGGTGATTTTGCTTGTCGAGAAGTAGCATTCGTTCCTGAAAGGCTTCTCCTCCGAAGAACTCGTCTCCCTGTTCCAGTAAAGTCTGGCCATTGCTCTCCATATCGTACAGCGGCCTTGCATCTCCGGAGGCAATGTACCATACGTCCGGATCGTATTCGTTCACCTGATCTTTGATCATTTCCTCCACAATGGAGACGTCCTCAACCGGGTTTCCTTCGCCATCTGTCACGAATGAGATGATGCGCAGCGAACCTGTTTTGTCCTTTGCGTCTTTTGCAATTCGGAATATGTGCTGGTTGAGGTGCCAAAAGGAAATCGCGCAGGTGTCCGGGCACGAAGTCTGGAGGGTCGTGATAAGTACAACGTTTTTTTTGAAATTTTTTGATGAGAACTTCTTTCCACGTGCATCTGTAAAGGAGTAGTCTACGACTTTTCCATAATCATCGAGTTCTTTGAACTTGTGTTCGCAGCCTCTCGTTCCAATCATCACCAATAAAAGAGCCGGACCAAATGCGAGCAGCAGTGCGAGTACTCCTTTCATTCGTCCGGCTGTGTTTTTCGCCGCCATGATGTCGGTCGTATTATCCTCCGTAAGTATCCCAAGCCTCACCGACCGCTGTGCCTTCGTAAAGCGCGATGAAGATCAGGTAGATAATAAATGCGATATAGGGTCCGAGGATAACCCACTTGAGGCTTTTTCTCTCGTCTCCGAGGTGCATAAACACCAGTACGATGTATCCTGCTTTCACAAGTGTAAGAACAACGTATCCCCACTTGATCATTTGCCAGGTCATTCCTGTGGAAATGGATCGTCCTGCGAAGGCACCCATGGCTACTTCCACAATTGTTACAATTGTAAGAAGTGCCGTAACAAACCAAATTTTCTTACGAATCTTTTTTCCTTCCTCCTCGCTATGGTGTGCGTCGAGTGAGTATTCTATGACATCGTCTCTTTCCATGGATTTGTTCGTTTAAGATTATACGAGGTAGAAGAAGGTAAATACGAATACCCATACAAGGTCGACGAAGTGCCAGTACAACCCTGTTTTTTCTACCATTTCATAATGTCCTCGTTTGTGGTACACTCCACCGATCACTCCCATCAGGATAATGATGTTAATGATCACTCCTGAGAATACGTGGAATCCGTGGAATCCTGTAATGAAGAAGAAAAACTGACCGTATTGCGAAGGTCCGTACTCGTTTCGCTCAAGGTTGGCTCCGTACACAACTGTACCTGCCACTCCTGAGTTAACTACTTCTTCGTACATGGCTGCGGCCTCTTTTCCGTGGATTTTGTGCTGAAGTTTTGTGTATTTGGAACCGGTCTGTTTAATGATCAGTTCCATGTTGGCGTTTGGCTTCTTTGCGATTTTCGCTTCCGCACCACCATGAAGTGTTATTATGTCGTTGTGAATGTGTCCTTCTGCTGCTGCGTGCTGATACATGTGCATCATTTCACTTTCGGACTTTCCGATGATGCCCTTTTTGTGGTTGCTTTCTCCAACTGTGATCACATTTCCGATCTCGTAGTGCCCTCCCGGCTTGGTGATGGTGAAATTCTCTATTTCTCCAAATTCTCCATGCACGGAAGCAAGGGATCCGTCTGCCAGTTCGATGCGTCCGAATTTTGAACCGTGGATGAAGTGAGACCATTCCCAGGCCTGCGATCCAACGAAGAAAAATCCTCCAACGATCGTAAGTGCAAGCCACTTGATCACTCCTTTCTTGTCCATTCTGTGACCTGCCTCCACAGCAAGTACCATGGTTACCGAAGAAACGATCAGGATGAAGGTCATCAGGGCCACATAGATCAGTGGGTAGTTTCCTTCCAGCATCGGAAGTGCGTGGAACGTTTCTTCTCCAATCGGCCATGCACCCTGATAATCGTGGCGCGTGAAGCCATAGGAAATAAGCAATCCTCCAAATGTCAGGGCATCCGATACAAGGAAAAACCACATCATCAGTTTGCCATAACTCGTGCTGAACGGAGATGTTTTCCCACCCCAGAGGGTTTTCGAATCGATTTGTTTAGACGCAGGTCCTCCCATACGAAAAAGTTTTGTGCAAGTTTAGTGAATAAAAAGTAAAAATAGCAACAAAATGAGCCACAATGCCCCCAAAAAGTGCCAGAAGATTGTGGTCATCCGAAGACCGATTGTATGTTCTGTACTTATACGTCCTGTAAACGAGTGAATTACCGCTCTGAATAAAAACAATACGGTTATGATAACGTGGGCCAAATGGACAAAGGTGATGATGTAAAGGAATGCCGATGCCGTATCGGGTGATTGCATGATCTTCGTCTGCATATATGGCGTCAATTCCTGGTCTTTCCAGTAGAGTTTCCGATTCTTGTACGTTACTTCTTTTCCTTTGAAATAGACGTGAAAATCCTTGCCCATAACACCTCGGGCGAAGAAGTCTCCACGTCCGTCACGGATGTTAATGGCCAGAAAATACAAGCGCTCTTCATCGAGTAAGGTCAGTTTCTCTCCATCCTTGGTTTGAAGGACTCCGTCTACTGCTTTCAGGGGAGAGTTTTTCAGATATAGTGTGAATTTTTTAGTGTCCTTTACCTTGAATGCCTTCTCGGGATTGTAGGTGTAAAACTGACTCATGAACTTGCGTAAATCTTCCATCTGTCCGTCGGACATTTTCTTTCCTTTGATCGTGTAATCGTTTCCGTTTACATCGATGAAATCGCCGTTCATTTTGATGTCGTAGTAATCGCCCAGACGTCCGTCTACAACAATAATATTGCTTGATACAGCGTGAATTCCATTATCGATTAGCTGACCGTATCCCTTGAACTGATAGTAGACAAATCCGAGGCCGAGTGCGAGGGTGATGATAATGGTTGCTCGCTGTGCGGATGCTTTACCTTTTTTCGCAAAATGCACAGATAGCTGGATAAAAATACTGCTGACGAGAATGGTTACGGTGCTGATCCAGAACGCTGTGGGCAGTGGGAATTTCAACCAGAAAGAATCCCCCATAGAAACCACGTAGGCGGAGATGAATCCTGCAAATAGCATCACTACGCTGAACATGGCAACGTATATGAGGTTCTTCTTCGCGCGTTCTACTTGTGCCTTGGTATCTTCCGGGTGCAGGGGCGGGATTTTTTGTTCCGTTTTTTTTGCTTCGTTTGAATCACTCATATATTTTTATTTTAGACCGGAAGTGCATCCGGAACTTTATCGAAAACGTATACGAACTGGATGACGGGCAAATAGATGAAAGAGGCGAACATCAGTTTGCGTGCGTCTGCATCGTCACAACTCAAAAACAATCGGTAGGAATACAAAAAGAACCAGGTTCCGAGGACCGTGGCAACGACCATGGAGACTGTGCCCGTCCAGTTGAGGAACCAGGGCAATAGTGTAAATGGAATCAGTGCCAGTGAATAGGCGCAGATTTGAAATGCTGAATTCTTTGACTTTCCATGTTTGGACGGCAGCAGTCTGAATCCACCGTCTTTGTAATCGTCGAATGCTACCCAGGCGATTGCCCAGAAGTGTGGGAATTGCCAGATGAATTGAACGAAAAACAATACTCCGGGAAGCAGGCCGAACTCTCCCGTGTATGCGATTGCACCGAGCATGGGTGGAATGGCTCCGGGGAAGGCGCCAACAAATACGGCCCAGGGTGAAATACGTTTCATGGGCGTGTACACAAACACGTAGCTTAGAAAAGCGGAAAGTCCAAGCAGTGCAGAATAGAAATTCAGTTGGTACAGCATGCACAATCCGCCCGCCAGCATGCCAATCACCAGAATATATGCCTCGACAATGTGCATATATCCCATGGGCAGCGGACGCTTTGCCGTTCGCTTCATCAGTTTATCGAGATCACGTTCCCAAATCTGGTTTCCTCCATTGGAAGCTGCGGTTACCAACAAACCTCCGAACATGAGATAGAAAATTTCCATTCCATCCGCACCACCTGCAAATAAGTATCCCGAAAGTGCCGATAAGATCACGGAAGAGGAGAGACGGAATTTTGAAAAGGTCAAATAGGCCTTCAGCTTGACGTTCAAAGGTATTGTTCCTGCCGCTGCTTCCATTCACTGAATTCTGGTGCAAAAATAGTCATTATTTGAAGGGGCGATTACCGTGGTTGATTGAAAAATTGAATAACTTTTTCAGTTAATTAATTCGTTTATCGAAAAAAAATGTACCTTTATCGAAGATTATTCACTGTTCAACTACGTTTCAGTGAAGGAAAATGCATACAAATTACAACCGACCGAAACTACTTAAACTGAAAGAAGGACGTTGCAACCAGCGTCCTTTTTTTATTTCTTCCCTGAAAGAGTCTACAATCCTAGAGGATCAACATCGCATCTCCGTACGAGTAAAAACGGTACTTCTCCTTGATCGCTTCCTGATAGGCTTCCATAATTGCGTCATGTCCACCAAACGCCGAAATCATCATCAACAATGTCGACAACGGTGTGTGGAAGTTTGTAATCAACGCGTCAGCTATGCTGAACTCATACGGAGGGAAAATGAATTTGTTCGTCCATCCTTCAAACGGCTTTAACATTCCATCTGTGGAAACAGACGTTTCGATCGCACGCATGGAAGTAGTTCCCACTGCAATCACCTTCTTTTTATTTCGCTTCGCATTGTTTACCGTCTCAGCGCATTTTTCGTCGATCACCATTTGTTCAGAATCCATCTTGTGCTTGGTAAGGTCTTCTACCTCAACCGGACGGAAGGTTCCCAAACCGATGTGGAGGGTAACTTCAGCGAAGTCAATGCCCTTCAACTCCAGACGCTTGAGCAATCCCTTCGAGAAATGCAACCCAGCCGTCGGTGCAGCAACCGCTCCTTCCACCTTCGCATAGATGGTTTGGTAACGCTCTTCGTCTTCGCTTTCCACCGCTCTCTTGATGTATTTTGGAAGTGGAGTCTCCCCCAAATCAGTAATTTTTTGCTTGAACTCCTCGTACGGTCCATCGAAAAGAAAGCGAAGCGTTCGTCCACGAGAAGTCGTGTTGTCAATTACTTCAGCCACCAATGAATCGTCGTCTCCGAAGTACAATTTATTTCCAATTCGAATTTTACGGGCCGGATCTACCAGTACGTCCCACAACAAACTTTCGCGGTTCAATTCGCGAAGAAGGAACACTTCAATTTTCGCTCCGGTCTTTTCCTTATTGCCGTACATACGAGCCGGAAAAACCCGCGTGTTGTTCATGATCATCACATCTCCCTCATCTACATACTCAATGATATCTTTGAAAAGACGATGCTCAATTTTACCTGTGTCACGGTGCAAGACCATCAAACGTGCTTCATCCCGATTTTCGCTTGGGTGTTCGGCGATCAACTCCTGTGGAAGATCGAAGTTGAACTGAGACAATTTCATTTTGTTCATAGGAATTTTCTTTTGGTTCTGACGTGCTTATTTCAAAAGGGATGCAAAGATATAAAAGATTACGGTTTCGTTTTCATCCTGATCAAATTGACCCACTCTCCATCGAAACGGGATTGCATTCCAATACTACCGATGAATTTCGTTCCAGCCAGTTTTCAATAATGATCGATTGAAATGAGAACCAAAGAATACATGATCGAACAGCAAATCCCCTGAAAAAGCACGAATCTACACTCATTCATTCTCATTGCCACAGTCGGAATTCCTCTGTTTTCCTTTGGTCAGTGCACATCTCACGATCAACCACCCGGCATTGATGCATCTTACAAAACGGCAGGCACATCAGTCCGATTCACGAATAAAGGCAATCCACTCATCCACCGATTTGGCATCTTCGATTCTGAAATCACCGGATGCGGTTCTGCGGAGTTCGATTAAGGTTCCACCGCTGTTGAGTTTCTTTCCGAAATCATGAGCGATGGAGCGAATGTACGTGCCTTTTGAGCAGGTGACTTCAAATTTGATTGTTGGGAAGTCGGATGTGTCCAATGTGAATGCGTCTATTTCGATGGGTTTTCCTTCCAATACCACTTCTTTTCCGGCGCGTGCAAGATCGTAGGCACGTTTTCCATTGATTTGCTTGGCAGAAAAAATCGGCGGGATTTGGATTTGTGATCCAAGGAAAGAAGCGCGAACCTGTTCGATCAATTTCCCGGTGATATGATTCGTCGGGAATTCCTGATCGTATTCGGTTTCCAGGTCGTATGAAGGAGTCGTTTTCCCGAGGAGGATGGTTCCGGTGTAGGTCTTCTTCCCTACCATGTATTCATTGATGCGTTTGGTGTACTTCCCGATGCAAATCACGAGTAGTCCGGTTGCCAGTGGATCGAGGGTTCCGGCATGACCGACTTTGATTTTCTTTACCCCGAGTTTTCGCTTCAGATTCCAACGCAAGGTATTGACCACATCGAAGGAGGTCCACTCCAATGGTTTATCGACCAGAATCGTGCTTCCCTGTGCAAATTCCCGGATCATGCTATACGAATAGTGCCCAGCCAATTGCACCCAAACCGACTGCGAAACAGTAATATGAGAAGTACGATAGTTTGCTGCGCTTTACGAGCGCGATCATCCATGCACACGACAATATCCCTGTGATGAATGCAACAACAAAACCCACTCCGATCGCCACGCCCGAAATATCTTCAGAACTCAGTGCTCCCTCTCGGAGGTCGTCGGCAATTTTTCCAAGAATCAGAGGAACAACCATCAGAAACGAGAAACGGGCGGCCCGCTCGCGATCGATCCCCAACAGTACGGACGTACCAATCGTTGCTCCCGAGCGCGAAATACCCGGTAGAATTGCAATGGCCTGAGAAATTCCGATGATGATCGCATGGCCAAAACTCACGTTCTTATCGGTACGTTTCGCCCGATCTGCCAGAAAAAGCAAAACTCCTGTAAGAATCAGCATCGACCCTACCAACAATACTTGTTTGTGAAACAAGGTCTCGATGATATCGTCGAAATACAATCCGACGAATGCAGCCGGAATCATGGACACGACAATTTTCGCAGAAAACAGGAATGCCTCATTGATCTTAAATTGAAACAATCCCCCGATGATTTCCCCGACTTCCTTGCGAAAAACGACAAGGGTACTTAACGCTGTAGCCGCATGAAGAACCAAGGTCATCATCATACTGGATCCACCGGTCAACTCCTGACCCTGAATGGCTTTCACCAATTCGAGGTGTCCACTGCTACTAACGGGTAAAAACTCCGTGAGTCCCTGGATGATTCCGAGAATCAACGCGTCAGTTACTGTCATGGGAAATTACTTTTCTTCAGCTGATTTTGGCCGGCGCATGATCGCATATCCGATCACTACATAGCCAATCACGATGAGCATTGGACCGATGGTGATGCGAACATCACTGAACAATGCGTTCTTATCGAACTTGTTCGGATCGTCTGTTCCTCCACCAATCATGAGGATGAATCCAAGCACATTCACGGCAAGACCCATCAACAACAATATGTAGTTTGACTTGTCGAATGAAAAGGGAGCCGACTTGCTGTACTCTTTCAAATCTAAAACGGGCTGTGCTGGTGCATTCGCTTTTTCGGATGAAGAAATGTCTGCATCCAGCAATGGATTCTTTTTACTCATGTCTCAAATTTAATACAAATCGTCCAATTTCATTCTCAAATATTTGTTAAGGGCAAACCACGTCGACAACCAGGATATCAACATGCCAATGACCAGCAACAAACCGTAGAGAATGGCAAGACTTATGAGACTGAATGGAATTTCTATTGCGTCCCAGACATTGTCTACTGCCAGCAAGAGCAATAATACGAGTGCCATCCCATTGGTTCCACTGATAACTCCCATGCCGAGTGATTGCCAGAGAAACGGTCGTCGGATATAACCGGATGTTGCTCCCACCAATTGCATGGTTTTAATGGAAAAACGCCGTGAATAGAGCGCAAGACGAATCGTATTGTTGATCATTGCAAAGGCTACGACAATCAGCAATAAAGCAACAACGCCAATGAGGTATGTAAATTGACGGAAGCCAAGGTTTACATTGGACACACTGTTTTCATCATAGTTCACCTCATCAAGTCGGTCGCCATAATCGCTCCTTAATTTTTTTTCTATCGTTTTCAGGCCTTCAAGCGTTGCATATTTCTCTTTGGGTTTAAAACTGATACTTGGCGGAAGGGGGTTTTCACCGTCGAGAATCGCGAGAATTTCCGCTGCAGATTGTCCATCACCTTCGAAGGTTTCAATTGCCCGATCGGGAGAAACGTAATAGACTTCTTTGAAATGATCCCAGGTCTTGAGTTCCTGTTCAACTTGTTTGATATCTGCTTCGTTGAGTTCGGGCTTGAAGAACAAATCGCAAACGAGACTTTCCTTCGCCTGCCGCTGGATATCATCTACCCCGAACACCGCAACAATCACAAGTCCAATCACGAACAACACCAATGAAATTCCAATGATGGTGGATATGTAGCTGGTTTTAACGCCTTTGCGGTTGTATTTTTCCACTCCTTCGCCCATAGTAACAAAAATAGTGAACGCCCGGTATGAGAACGGAGGTTCACAACGATAGTTATGCAAATTGAATTGTTGATGAGTCATGGGTCCCCTGTCAATCCGAATAGGGTTTCTTCGAAAATTGTATCGAAAACAATGGGCTGGAATTGTGAATGTGATTTGTCATCAAGATTACAAGACCTTATTTTTCGCAATATTCAATTGAATCTTGCGGTTTTTTGTGCATTTCTCACAAAAAGCGCATGGGACTTAACCTACTGATATCGCACGAAGTTTGCTCACCCGAGCACAATTCCTGAACAAGTTTTCCTGTGATCGGCGCGAGGCTGATCCCCATCATACCATGTCCGGTCGCAACGATGACATTTTCAAAATTTCCAACGCGTCCGATGTAGGGGAGCCCATCGGGTGAACACGGTCGAAATCCACTCCAGACATCTCCTGAATCCGGAGTTGAAAATTGAAAATCCGGATAAAATGTTCGCACGGTTTCTGTAATTCCCTGAAGGCGCTTTTTGTGAACTTTACGATCACCGGTATGCGTAATTTCCAGGGTGCCTCCAAATCGGAAACGCTCTGCAAACGGTGTTACCGCAACTTTTCCTTCGCACAAAATGGAAGGAATCGTTGGGCCCTTCCCGCCGATTAACGTGTCAAAACTGTATCCCTTTCCCGGAAGCAGCGGCATTGGATATCCGAGCTTTTGGGTGAGTTGAGAAGTCCATGCTCCGGATGCCAAAACGACCTGATCACATACAATTGTTCCCTGGTTTGTTGTGACACCACCGAGTGCATTCTGGCTGTACTCAAAACCCGTTACCAGGTGCTTCTCCAACAATTCCACACCCCGATTCCTGAGTTCTTCAAGCAAATGTAGCATCAATTTGTTCGGATCCAAATGAGCATCTGATCGATAATGAACTCCCCCTATTGCCTGCGCTCCGGGTTCACGTTTCCGTACTTCCGATTCTGAGAGAAGATCAACCTGTAAACCATTCGCCTGCGCAATTTCACCTGCTTCTCGTTCATGCCTCTCCGCATTTGAAGTCTGAAACAACATCAACAATCCGTCTTCCCGATACGAAATGGATGGAAACTCAGCCGCAAATTCCCGGTACAATATTTTGCTTGCCATTGAAAGTTCCTTCAACACAGGAATGGACGCATCCACATGCGCCTGAGTGGATGACCGATGAAACAACCTGCCCCATCGGATCAATTCGCGATCCAAACGCGGTTTTACATAAAACGGACTCCTGGGTTTCAGCATCCAACGGATACCCTGAGAGATCATACCCGGGGCCGCAAGCGGGACCAGATGGCTCGGAACAATCATTCCTGCATTGTCGTAGGAACAATTTGCGGTGAAATTACCTGCATCCAAAACGGTGACCCGATGCCCCTTCCCGGAGAGAAAATAGGCAGAAAATAATCCTATCGCACCCCCCCCGACAACTACGATATGTTGCGGCTCCTTCATTAGATGACCTGAAATCCATGTGCATACGGATCGTCATCATCTATTGTGATGACATTGGTTCCGTATATCCGTGCCCAACCTTGTACGCTCGGTACAATCGCTTTGTAATCCCCAACTTCGGTTTCTTGTTCAATGCTTCCCGTAAACTTCGATCCAATCACGCTTTCGTGAATGAAATCTTCGCCAGGTTTGAGCCAGCCCTTCGCATACCATTGTGCCATTCGCGCTGAAGTTCCCGTGCCGCACGGCGAACGATCCATTGCGTTATCTCCATAAAAAACAGCGTTACGCGCCGTAGAACGTTCATCAAGAGGGGCTCCCGTCCAAAGAATATGACTCAATCCCTGTATGTTTTCATCCAAAGGATGCCGGAAATTGTAATTTCGGTTCCATTCACTTCGCAGAATTCGACTCCAACGTAGTAAGTCGGACACCTCATAATTCTGGAGACCTGAATAATTTTTCTGAGCATCGACGATCGCATAAAAGTTTCCACCGTACGCAACGTCTGCATATATGTCCCCCAGACCCGGACAGCTCGCTTTCAGGCTCTCTTTGTACAGGAAAGAAGGAACGTTTGTGAGCTTTACGGCTGAAACGCGGTTCCCATCCATGCGGTATTCAACGCGAACAAGTCCGGCGGGTGTTTCCAATCGCAATGTTTCAGGCCGCTTTGGTTTGACGAGGCCTTTTTCGATAGCGATTGTGACGGTTCCAATCGTTCCGTGACCACACATAGGCAGGCATCCGCTGGTTTCAATGAATAGCACGCCCACGTCATTTTCCGGATCGGATGGCGGGTACAAGATGCTTCCTGACATCATGTCGTGACCCCGTGGTTCGAACATAA
>JAURNA010000193.1 GCA_030830385.1 Crocinitomicaceae bacterium
CACATCACAAGTTTTCCCCGTACAATACTCTCTTACTTTCCAGTTATCGGGTGATTGCCGCACTTGGTTGATATCGTTTAAAAAGTTTTCTTGACGTTGTTCAGAGGTGTTAGATGCACTGATCATACTATTTTGTGGTAAATTGTGGATTTTAGCGATAAGAACTATAAATTAAAATACATCAAAGTACCATTTATTAGTTACCCTTCCTGCTTTCATGATCAGTTTATCAATACTAAAGCGAACTCCGGTGGATTGATTCCAATTGGCTCGCTCCCCCGTTTCACCATTGCTTGAGCCTCCGAAAAATGCAATCACGCATTCAATAGTGCCATTTGGAGCATTATCTTTGTAGATTTTCATGTTGAAGGCTTCTGAATTCGCTATTAGTAGAACGTTTCCCAAAACCAGCAAATTTTTCTTTTTGGAAGTTCAAATCAGCAATTTTTCAGAAAGTAGTTCAAATCAAATGTTGAGTCGTTCGATCCAGTTGGTAGTGTAGATCATGAATCGGATTCGATAATCGTAGTGAAGGAGGGTAAAATCCAATGATGTTGACCCCCCGATTCCGGTTTATGTTGACCCGTCAAATCAACGTGTCAAAAGTGGACATTTAATTGAGTCATTTAGGGTTAAAAATATGGATTCGTTTTCATTTGTTTTTCCGGACCTTTTTCTTCTCATGGATTCACCTGTAATTTCTACACGTTGAGTATTGTGTACAAGTCTGGCCATAATAGCGTCAGCTATTGTTTTTTCACCAATGATTTCATACCATTCATTAACGGGAAGTTGTGATGTAAAAATAGCAGCACCTTTCTCATGTTTGTCTTCGAGAGAGTGTTCTCTAAAGTCTGTCCAAGGTTAAAACCCATAACTTTGAACAGCAATGAAAGAGTCTACAAAAGAAGAGCATCAGGTGGTTTCCATTTCAGAATTCTGTACTTATATGGGGCTAGATGAATGGGAGATTCAGTCAAATATCATTTAATTCAATCCTCCATTTAGAGCTCAAATCATTCTTATTTGTGGCTCATTTTACTCACTTTGTGAGCCATATAATCCGCTTGCTTGAGCTTTATTTATTCTTTTATGGCTCACAACACCTAAATTTAGAGCTCAAAAACGCATCATTTTGAGCTTTATTTAGTAACATTATGAGCTACAAACAGCTCAATTATGGCAGCATCGAAAGACTTAAACAGCCTTATACTTCGGTATTTATCGGAGAATCCGTTGATTTCTTCCAAAGAAATTCATGAAGGAATTCCGGAAAAGGTAGGATATGCAACTGTCAAAAGAGCATTACAGGTACTCATCGCAGAGGAGTTAATTCGTTCCATTGGAAAAGGAAAGGGAACAAAGTATGAATTATCTCCTGCCTATTTTGTCCTGGCACCGATCGACACAGAAGCATACTTTGAACAAGAGATCGATGAACGAAATATCCGATCAGAATTCAATATGACTCTGATCGAGGAGGTATTGCGTGAAACGGATCTGTTCACACAGGAGGAGAGTGAACAACTCCAGGAACTGCAGGCTAAGTTCAGTAAGAACACAGCAGACCTTTCTTCTGAAGAATTCAACAGGGAATTTGAACGCCTGGCAATTGATCTGAGTTGGAAGTCCTCCCAGATCGAAGGGAATACGTATTCACTTTTGGAGACGGAACAACTCCTGAAGGAGCAGCAAACTGCTGCGGGAAAAACGAAGGATGAAGCGGCGATGCTTTTGAACCACAAGGAAGCTTTGGATTTTATACTTTCCAATAAGAATTATGTCCGGCCATTGACAATTGCACGAATTGAAGACCTGCACAGTATCCTGATCAAGGATCTCAATGTTGGTCGAAATATTCGAAAAAGAAGGGTGGGTATTTCCGGAACCAACTACAAACCCGTGGACAATGAGTTTCAGATCCGTGAAGCACTTCAGGCAATGTGTGACCTGGTGAATAAGAAAACGAGTGTGTTTGAAAAAGCACTGCTTGTGCTTGTGCTTATTTCCTATATCCAACCTTTTGAAGATGGAAACAAGCGTACAGCCCGAATCATTAGTAATGCCATTCTAATGAACGAAAACCATTGTCCGATCTCCTTCAGAACAATCGATTCAATCGAATATAAAAAAGCAATGCTGATCTTTTACGAGCAGAACAATATCAATCCGTTCAAGAGGATTTTCATTGATCAGTTTGAGTTTGCGGTGAAGACGTATTTTTAAATCTCTACCTTTCTGATCCTTCCATCAGAATTATTCAGAAGATTCATTCTTTTGTAATTTCGTACTGTTAGCTGCGGCCAATTCATGTCCAAACATGTAAAATCCAATGATGTTGACCCACCGATTCCGGTTTACTGCTGATGCAACTTCGGTCAAAATTTTCGTAATTTGTTCTTGTGTAAAGTCGAGTTGTTTCATGATTACTTTGTTAAATCTTAAGCTAGCAAACGCTCACTTAACACACTTTTGAGACAGTATCATTTTCATCCCATGGATCGACGTACCTTTTTACCGCTTCTCGTAACTGCGGTCGGTGGAGCCTCCTGCTTATCGACGAATGCGAGTGACTTTGGTACGATTCATACACCTGGATTGCTGTTGCCAAAAAGGCTTAAACCCGGTGATACGATTGGAATTACCGCTCCTGCTGCACCGATCAGGCACCATGAGGAAATAGAAAATTTTCAGAAAATACTGGAAGAATTGGGCTTCAATTCCAAGGTGGGAATGGTTGCAGAGCGAAAATACGGGTATTTGTCCGCTCCTGACGATGAGCGCGCAGCCGACTTCATGATGCTGGTTCAAGATCCGGAGGTAGATGCCATTTTCTTTATCCGCGGAGGATGGGGATGTGCACGCCTGGTGGATTTATTGGATTACGAAATCATCGCGAATCACCCCAAAATTATCATGGGGTTCAGTGATATTACCACGCTTTTAAACGCAATTACAGCTCGTACGGGATTGGTAACGTTTCACGGTCCTGGTGGAAATTCGTCGTGGAACGACTACAGCGTGGAGTATGTGCGTGATCTGCTCGTGAACGGGATGTGGAAGGCCGAGCAGAATGGCTACCGGGTCATCGCGACTGTTTATGACGAGATCATCTCGGAAGTCCCGCGCGGCTTTGGGAACCTGCGGGACTTCGAGCGGCTGATCTGCGAGTTGCCGGATTGGGCCAAGGGCATTCCGCTCACGGCGGGCGGCTGGCGCGGCAAGAGATACCGGAAGGACTAGGGTTGCGCTTTAGTTTCCGTGCGAATGACGAGCG
>JAURNA010000194.1 GCA_030830385.1 Crocinitomicaceae bacterium
GGGTGTTCAAACTCATGAAGCATTTCCGCGCGATCATCAATTTCAACACCAACAAGACGGCAGTCATGAGGAATAGTACGCAATAAATCTTCGAAGGTTTTGTAGTTGAAAAGGGGAATGCGCGACCAGGTGCGGGTGACGTCCGAAGCTTGTTTTTTGTATTTTCCTTCGACTGTAAAAATGTACGAGGCCCCCAGGATGTAGGCAGAACGCCACAGCGTTCCCATGTTGTGATGCGTTTTCCCCCGAAAGACACCCATTGCGCAGTACCCGCTCGTATTCTTTGTCCGCATGGGGCAAAGTTCGGGTTAATCGTCGGATAATTGCCATCTTTGCTCAAATCCTTGATACAACTATGGAATTCATCCCTCATAAACTAGACGATTACGTTTGTGCTCATACCGAAAAAGAACCGGAATTACTGTATGAGTTGAATCGTGAAACGAACATGAACGTGTTGCGTCCGAGAATGCTCAGTGGACATTTTCAGGGACGTGTTTTGAGTATGCTTTCACACATGATTCAACCCAGGCGCATCTTGGAAATCGGAACATACACGGGGTATTCGGCACTTTGTCTGGCAGAAGGAATGGCAAAAGACGGCGAACTGATTACGATCGATTGCAACGAGGAGCTGGAGGACATCGTGAATGAATTCGTCGGTCGGTCCCCGTTTCGTGACAATATCAAAACCATGATCGGTGATGCACAAGCCGTGATTTCCAGTCTTGAAGGAGACTTCGATTTGGTATTTATTGACGCGGACAAATCGAACTACATCAATTATTACGATGCCGTGATTGATCGTATTCCTTCTGGTGGATATATGCTGATTGATAATGTTCTGTGGTCCGGAAAAGTGCTGGAGCCCGTTGAAGAAGATGACATTGACACCGAAGTTCTCATTCAATTGAACACGAAAGTCCACGAAGACGATCGGGTGCAAGAAGTCATGCTGCCGATCCGCGATGGATTGCTTGTGATTCGCAAAAAGTAATTAGGAAATTAGCCCTGAAATAATCAGTGCTCCCATTGCAAACAGAAGTACACCGACCAGTTTTTGCACTCCGGCAATGGTCGTTTTTCGAATCAACTGCTTTCCAACTACGGCACCGATAAACGCAGCCGAAATACCAACAACGAGCAACATACTCCCTTCGCTGAGTGCCTCGCGAAGATCGAGTGCTTTTTTACTTCCGATTTGAATGAGTCCAAGGTAAACCGGGATTCGCGTCAGGTCTACACACAGGGAAATCGCGTTGGAAGTTCCAACAAATTGTTCCTTGTTCAAACCTGCTTTAGCGAGGAAAGCGGCGCGGAATGCCCCCTGATGACCTGAAATCCCACCGAAAAAACCACTGAGTGAACCTCCCAGTGGTTGATATTTCGCAGGAATATTTAGTGAATTAAACTTTGGTGAAAGGTCTATCCAGGCGAAAATAATCATCAAAATACCGATCACCAGATTCATGGAAGTAACCTCATACGCCGAACCTCCTATTTCATACGCATACAATGCTCCTGAAGCAGACAATTTGGTAAGCAGATAGCTGCCAAGAAAGGCAAATCCGATCGCGGGAATGCCGAAGCGAAGCAAAGTGGGCAAATGGATGTACTTGCTCACCAATGCAAATTTGAATAGATTGTTTGCCAAATGAACAATCGCCGTAGCACCTACGGCTACCGCCGGGTCAAAAAATAAACTGAAAACCGGAAGTAATAATGTGCCAAGACCAAATCCGGAGAAGAACGTGAGACCGGACCCAATAACTACCGTAACAGCAATAATTGCATATTCCATGCCGCAAAAGAAGAAAAAAGATACCTTAGATTTGTTATCATAGCGTAAACTTTAGGTTAACATGATCGATTTTCGAAGCGATACCGTGACTCGTCCAACAAAGGAAATGATGGAAGCAATGTTTTCTGCTCCCGTTGGAGACGATGTTTTTTCAGAGGATCCAACCGTCAACGAATTAGAAGCATTTGCAGCGGGGATGTTCGGGAAGGAAGCAGCTATTTTTTGTGCCTCCGGAACCCAGACCAATCAAATTGCGATCAACATTCATGTGAAGCCTGGCGGTGAGGTGATTACCCATCAGGACAGCCATGTTTACAAATATGAAGGAGGGGGAATTGCCCGCAATTCAGGAGCCTCAGTTCGCCTGTTAACAGGAAACCGAGGTAGAATAACGGCTGGTCAGGTCCTCGAATGGATCAATCCGGATGACGTTCATTTGCCCGTTACACAACTCGTTTCCATTGAAGATACGTCAAACCGGGGAGGAGGAGCGATTTACAATGTGGACGATATTCGCGCAATCAGCAACGTGTGTCAACAGAATGAGCTTCCACTGCACAATGACGGAGCGCGGCTCATGAATGCCATGGTTGAAAACGGTTGTGATTTGAAAGAATACGCTGCTCATTTCGACTCTATTTCACTCTGTCTGTCGAAAGGTTTGGGGGCTCCCGTGGGATCTTTACTGATTGGAAATTCAGACTTCATTCACCAGGCAAGACGGGTTCGCAAAGCATTCGGAGGGGGAATGCGGCAGGCGGGAATCATCGCTGCAGGAGGTCTGTATGCATTGAAATACAATATTGAGCGACTCAAAAACGATCATCGTCGCGCTAAAGCACTGGAAAGCACATTGTCGGCGTTATCCTGGGTGGATCATGTTATGCCCGTTGAATCAAACATTGTGGTGGTAGTACTGAAGGAAGCAAACCGCAGAGACGAAATCATTGAGAAAATGATGGAGCAGGGTGTTAGGGGAATCGCTTTTGGGCACGGGATGATTCGTTTTGTAACGCACTTGGATATTTCCGATACGGACATCGACCAAACACTCGACGTAATCCGAAAAGTTCGATGAGATACATCCGGATCATATCAATAGGATTGGTGCTGTTTTCCTGCACATCAAGGGCGAAAAATCCAATTGATTTAGATGAAATTATGCCAACGATCGAGGATGATAAAGCAGCAGATACCATCCGGGATTCCGGATTGGATTCTACACGAATTCTCATTGACAACCTAAAAACCAGTGGTTTCCGGCCAGACTCTGTTCAGTGGATCACAAACACGTTATTTCCGGATCGTTTCCGGCCGACAAATTCCACCAAGTTTCAATGTACAGAACAGGGGCAACAGATTCGCTTCTACCTTTGGAATTACGACGATTCGGCAAAGGTGAAAAGTGCTTTCTTCAATTGGATCGATTGTTTTGGCGATGGCTGCAACTCTATTTTTGTAGGACAAGAAGAAAACCTTCAGAAGAATGCATTCCACCTGTGGATGAATGATACCTCACTCATATTCGTAGAGGCCGAAAAGTCGATTAGCAAAACCTGGGAGTCGTATTTGGAATCGAAGGGTTACGAATCCCGCTGGAATTTGAAACTGGAGCAAGGGCGATACGGACGCGTGAAATGGTATCGCTACATTGATGATGAAAAAGAACCGATTAAACTGGAATTACCATGACAGCTATTGTAAACCGCGGATTTATGATTGTTAGGGCCAAATCTCCCTTTGTGAATTGGGCGAATGGAAAAGACGATGAATTTTACCTGATAGGTCAAAATCCAGAGCCGAGTGTATACCTGATCGAAGAGGATTTTATGGAAACAGAAACCATTTTAAAGGCATCTTTCAAACGTATTTTTCTCAATGAGTTACACGGTGTATCGGACAACGAATCTGATTTTCCGGAAATCACAATGTCCAATTTTGAAGCCTGGTTCGATATTGAATTCGGTGGGATCGTCTGCGACCTGGAAAAGGCCGTCCTTTCCCGTGAGTAACAAAAATCTTTCTTGCGCGATCGTCCTGTAGAGGTCAATAATTCATACTTTTGAGGCGTGAGCACTGAAATAAAAGACCAATTACAAACCACTTTTCAAAATACGCGAAAGAGAACGGAAGAACTGTGTTCTCCGCTTCGAACCGAAGATTATGTCCCTCAACCTGTCGTATTTGCGAGTCCACCCAAATGGCACCTTGCGCATACGACCTGGTTTTTTGAAGAGATGGTCCTCAAGAAATTCAAGGATGATTATCAGGAATTTCATCCCGATTTTGCCTTCCTTTTCAATAGTTATTACCAGTCCGTTGGTGATCGAACGTTGCGTTCAGACAGAGGCAGCATTACGCGTCCGGGTGTGCAGGAGGTATACGCCTATCGGAAACATGTTGACCAGCACATGGAAACTTTGCTAGAAGCAGAAACTTCTCATGAACTCGATCAATTGGTTACCCTGGGACTCAATCACGAAGAGCAACATCAGGAATTGCTGATCACCGACC
>JAURNA010000031.1 GCA_030830385.1 Crocinitomicaceae bacterium
TCCTGAATCCTGCAAACGGTGCGCCAATTGCGGTACCTTCGCAGGACATGGTACTTGGACTTTACTACATCACGAAAGGAAAAGTGTCCACGAAGGAAGTGAGTGTGAAAGGAGAAGGAGGAGTATTCTACTCGCCGGAAGAGGTAACCATTGCATACAATGAAGGAGCACTTGATCTTCACGCGTGGATTAAAGTGAAGGCGGAAGACCTTGATGAAAATGGCGAATTGGTAACCCGAATGATCGAAACGACATGCGGACGTGTGTTGTTCAACGATAAGGTACCAACGGAAGCAGGATTCATCAACGATGTAATGACGAAAAAGGCACTTCGTGATATGATCGGACACGTATTGAAAGTGTGTGGTACGTCACGTACGGCTCAATTCCTTGATGACATTAAGGAAATGGGATACGAAATGGCCTTCAGAGGCGGATTGTCGTTCAACCTTCAGGACATTATCATCCCAGCTGAAAAAGTGAAGCTGGTGGAGAAAGCAGAGGGAGAAGTGAAAGAAGTGATGATGAACTATAACATGGGTCTCATTACCAACAACGAGCGTTACAACCAGATCATTGACATTTGGACGCATACCAACTCTCGTTTGACACACACCTTGATGGAGCAGTTGAAAAACGACCAGCAAGGATTCAACTCCATCTACATGATGTTCGACTCCGGAGCCCGTGGTTCGAAAGAGCAGATTCGTCAGCTCTCCGGAATGCGAGGGTTGATGGCCAAGCCGCAGAAATCCGGATCGACGACTCAAGAGATTATTGAGAACCCAATCCTTTCGAACTTTAAAGAAGGACTTTCGATTCTTGAATATTTCATCTCTACCCACGGTGCACGTAAAGGTCTTGCGGATACGGCCCTCAAAACAGCCGATGCAGGTTACCTGACCCGTCGTTTGGTAGACGTTGCACAGGACGTAGTGATCAACTCTGAGGATTGCGGTACGTTGAGAGGAATCGTTGCAACATCATTGAAGAAAAACGACGAAATCGTTGAGCCATTGTACGATCGTATCCTTGGACGTTCTACTGTAAATGACGTATATCATCCTGAAACAGATGAGTTACTTGCTGAAGCAGGAGCATTGATTACAGAAGACATCGCGCGAGCCATCGAGAAAGCAGAGATTGAAGAAGTTGAGATTCGTTCGGTATTGACGTGTGAAATGCGCCGTGGAGTTTGTTCGAAGTGTTACGGACGGAACCTCGCAACGCACCGCGAAGCACAAATTGGAGATTCAGTAGGTGTAATCGCAGCACAGTCGATCGGGGAGCCGGGAACACAGCTTACACTCCGTACGTTCCACGTAGGGGGTACTGCATCCAACATTGCGGATGAGTCGAACTTGACAGCGAAGACAGCAGGTACAATCGACATCGATGAGTTGCGTACAATTGAACGCAAGACGAAAGATGGGGATAAGGTACAGGTTGTGGTTGGACGTTCTGCTGAATTGAAATTGACGGATTCCAAGCGAAACGTAACCATGACAGCCAACATTCCTTACGGTGCTGAAATAAAGGTAGAAAACGGAGCCAAGTTGAAGAAAGGTGACGAAATCTGTCGCTGGGACCCATACAATGCCGTGATCATTACCGAGGCGAAAGGAAAGATTGCATTCGACAACATCATCGACGGGATTACGTTCCGTGAAGAAGTCGATGAGCAGACCGGATTTACCGAAAAGGTAATTACAGAATCCCGTGATAAGAAGAAAAACCCTGCGATTCACGTCATTGACCCGAAGAGCAAGGAAGTTCTTCGTGAGTACAGCCTTCCGGTAGATGCGCACATCTCCGTAAATGAAGGTGACACGATCGAAGCCGGTCAGATTCTTGTTAAAATCCCGCGTAAAGCAGGTAAAACAGGAGATATCACCGGAGGTCTTCCACGTGTAACGGAGTTATTCGAAGCTCGTAACCCATCCAACCCGGCGGTTGTTTCTGAAATCGACGGGGTTGCAGAATACGGTAAGATCAAGCGTGGTAACCGAGAGATTTCGATTACTTCCAAAACAGCAGAAGTTCGTAAGTACCTGGTTCCACTGTCGAAGCACATTCTCGTACAGGAGAACGACTATGTTCGTGCAGGTCAGCCGCTTTCTGTCGGAGCAATTACACCAAACGATATCCTGAACATCGAAGGTCCAACCAAAGTACAGGAGTATCTTGTGAATGAAATTCAGGAGGTATACCGCCTGCAAGGGGTAAAGATCAACGATAAGCACTTCGAGGTAATCGTTCGTCAAATGATGCTGAAAGCACAGGTTGTAGATCCGGGAGACACACGTTTCCTCGAAGGTCAATCGGTACACAAAGCGGACGTCATGGAAGAAAACGACGCGATTTACGGAATGATGGTTGTTACGGATGCAGGTGAATCTGACGCATTGAAAGCCGGACAAATCATCACCGCACGTCGTTTGCGCGATGAGAATTCTCAATTGAAGCGTACCGATAAGACACTTGTAGAAGCACGAGACGCAGTTCCCGCAACGTCGACTCCGTTGCTTCAGGGAATCACACGGGCATCGCTTCAGACACAGTCGTTCATTTCTGCGGCATCGTTCCAGGAAACAACGAAAGTTCTCAACGAAGCAGCCATTTCAGGAAAAGAAGATCACCTTCTTGGATTGAAAGAAAACGTAATCGTTGGACACCTCATCCCGGCGGGAACCGGTGTTCGGAATTTCCAAAAAGCGCTCGTTGGTTCCAAGGAGAAAATGGCGGAAATGACCGAAGCGATAGAAGCGGATTAAAACAATAATCGATAATTCAAATAAAGGGACGCGAAAGTGTCCCTTTTTTGATTCCTTCTGTTTCGATCATCCGCTTTTTCCTTGGAAAATTCGCAGATTTTTCGTACATTAAAAAAAAAGAGGCACAATAAGGCGCATCGGTGTTATCTTCCGTATCGTTGGATTGATCCCCACAACATGGTGAGGAATGAGGAGCAACAGGTGGCTTGGTTGCGCTCAATTTTTAGGTGCAGGTTCATGTTTAACGGGACAATGCTTGTTATGAAACCCTTTGTCTGCTCCATCATTACGGGTTGATTCGAACATGAAACTCCTGTAGTTACCCAACAAATGAGAGATCAGATCGGGGAAAGGAACAGGTGTGCGTTTTACGAAGGTTGTTGTAGCTGCTGTTGAGACGGGCAGCCGTCGGTTCTGTATAAAATCCGAAAACCCGGCGATCAGATCATCCAGCATCCTGTCGTGTACATGGAGCCACTGTTTTATTCCCGTTTTCGATGATTTTCGTCGGAGGGGGTGTATTCGATAGGTCAATAAATTCTAGAGCTTTCGTATTTTTGATACCATGGAAAACAAAGACAATCAAGTGAGCATTGAGTTGACCGAAGAAGTGTCAACCGGAGTATATTCAAATCTTGCAATCATTACCCACTCTCCAACCGAATTCGTAGCTGATTTCATCCAAATGGTGCCCGGTATGCCAAAGGGAAAAGTACGCTCTCGTGTAATCATGACACCACAGAATGTAAAACGACTTTTAAGTGCCCTTCAGGAAAACGTTCGAAAATATGAGCAGAATTTTGGCGTTATAGATGAGGGAATCGTTCCGCCAATGCCACCGATGAATTTCGGAACGCCAACAACGGAAGCATAAAATTTCAATGAAACGAAACCGCATTTTTTTCTCCTTTTTCCTTCTCCTGCTCCTGGGAGCTGGCTGCTCCAAACATTCGAGCCCGGGAAAAGTAAAACGACTGATCTCAAAAGGTCAGTGGGAGATTTCGTCGATTTTTATCAATAGCCAGGACATTACCCCCGAATTTGAGGGAGTTGAGTTTATTTTCCGGGATAACGGTAACATCGATATCACCGGCTCTACCGGAATCACAGGAAGATGGAGTACGAGTGCAGAATCCAACCCCACACGCCTTGAATTGGTCGTGACGCCCATCTATCCCTTCTATGAACTCAATGCGGATTGGACCTTCACCACCTGTACAAAAGACCAGATGGAAGTTGAGGTCAATACCGGATCGGTTGTCAATTCAATGATATTGCGAAAAGTGGGGATGTAATTAACGAAACGTCATTTCACGCTTCCACTCCGTTACGTTGCCGCATTCATCCTTAACCTTCACGACCACCTCGTGTTTTCCCGTAAGTTCTTTCGGACGATTGAAAATGACGGAGCCAGTTTTGTAATCGTAACTCAACAAGTACCATTTTCCATCGATGAATAGATCGTAATCGGCAATTCCTGATTGTTGATCGGAAATTTTCCAGGTCATGCGCTTCATCGAAGTGGAGTACGCTCCTCCGAAATTAGGTGTTCCGATCCACGGACCGGTTACATCCCGCTTCAAGCCGTAGGTTCCGAAATATTTGCTCTCTGCCGTGTACCAGCCGTTTTCGTAAGTAACGGTCAATGCGCGTTTCTTTCCTTTTGCAGTGATGATTTCCATGTAGTGTTTCCCGTCGTTTTCGGCTGTCGATTTCACATGTAGCTTGTACGCCGATTGAACTGGGATACTCGCTTCTCCGATGTTCGTATTCAATCCGGATTCATACAATTTCAGGGGCTCGTAAACCGTTGTTCTCCCAAATTCTGCCTTTCGGTGTTCATTTTCCAGCAGCATTGGGTGCGAAGGTGTCAAATACGTCAGATCCTTGACCACATCATCTGAAAAGCTCATTTGCCCGTCCAGTACTTCGATGGTGAAGTTCAGAACGGACTTGTTCCCTTTGGCGTCATAGGCCACATACCGGACTTTTTTCTGATCTCCCGGTTGAACCGGAATCATTCCATTGTCACCGTAGCGATAAATCGGCAGACAATTTTCCGTTGTTTTGAAGCACTTGTGGTACTTGCGTCGATTGGCCTGGTAATCCTCATAGTCCTTGTGAGAATTTACATAGCGCGTGCATTCGAAAGGAATTTGATCGCTTTGCTGCCCAAAAATCGTATCGCCGTCCACCATGAGAATACTTCCATACAAGCCACATTGATTATTGGCTCCATCAAATCGGTCGATGACATCAAACGCCAACCCGATTCCGCCGGTTTTTGTACAATAGTTGGCTGGAATCGTAATCGTATGATCCGAAATGTAATATCCCGACCCACCTTGGGTCACGGTTTTGCTCACCGCTTTCCCCGGATGTCGGTATCCATCTTTCGTAATGGAATACAGCTTCACTCGGCGGATTTCTGGTGCTTTGTGGTCTGCGATGTCGAATCCAAATAACAATGGATTCATGGCCGCTTCCGTTTTCGTATCGCGAATTTCAAAGTGCAAATGAGGTCCGGAAGATCCGCCGCTATTCCCGGATAATGCGAAAATTTCTCCCTTTTTCAGCAGAATCTCACCGGGTTTTGGAAAAAATTCGATGGCGAAGTTTTGTTCTTTTTCCTGGGTCGCACGAACGATGGAATCCACTTGTCCTTTAAATTCTGAACAATGAGCATACACACTGGTAATGCCATCTTCAGGATGATCAATATAAACGACTTGCCCATATCCATAGGGCGAAACCTTGATTCGGGAAACGTATCCGTCAGCGATGCTGTATAAATTATATCCTTCTCGACCATTGGTTTTAAAATCGAGTCCCATGTGGAAATGATTTGGCCTCAATTCTCCAAAATTCGATGAAAGCACCAATGGAATCCCCAATGGAGAGTGATATTTTCCCTTCACATCCTGCCCCCTGGCAGACAACCCAAAACAACAAAACAGAATCACTACATATCGCATATACCAAAGATAGAGCAGGATTTGTGCCAATTTCAATCGGGTTGTCTTTATTCGTTCAGAGTGGGTTGTGGAAAAACCGATTGAGAGACGATTAGTGGATTCATTCAATTAACACCCTTGCGTTAGAATTATTCAGTATACCGATCATCTCACTATCGATAATATACTATTTTTGCACAAAACGGTTTTATGTCGGATCGAATTGCAGCGTTGATTGATGAAGTGAAGAGAAAGTCTCTCGCGCATCGTGATGTGGCGGCAAAAGAGAAAAATCGTGCGGCTCAACTGGATCAAGAACTCGCTAAGCTGAAACTGGAACTCTCCAACACCACAGCGGAAGTCGAGCGATTGAAAGATGAAGTGAAGCGCATGGAAGATGACAAAAACCAACAAGAAATCGGCGGTACCGGGCGAGTGGGATCACGAGTGATTTCCGAGAACGAGATTGATGATTTGGTAAAAGAAATTGATTACTGCATCGAGCAGTTAAAGAAATAAACATGGCAAAACAGTCTCTGAAAGTTGTTGTGGCCGGAAGAACATACCCGCTTACCGTCGGTGAAGACGAAGCGGCAAAAGTTCAGAAAGCAGCAAAGGACATCAACAAGGCGATTAAGCTTCTTCAGGAGAATTATGCCGTGAAAGATATGCAGGACCTGCTTGCCATGACGGCGTTGCAATTGGCTGTAAAAGAAGGGAAAAGCACCCCTTCTGACGATTCTAAGAAAGAACTGGAAGCCATTGAAAAGCAGCTTGAATCGCTGGTGAGCGATCTGGACTCCTGATTAATTCGTTAATTTTCTTCTTGCCATTCGTTGGGTAGCGCATAATGTGAACGGAAACAATGAATCTAATAATTTATGCAGTAGGCGGTCTTGCAGGAGGAGCAGTAATTGCGGTGTTGATACAAAGCGTTGTGCTCAAGAAGCGAAAGGATAAAATCCTTGCTGATGCCGAAAAAGAAGGTGAAAACCTCAAGAAAAACAAGATTCTCCAGGCAAAGGAGAAATTCCTGAAACTCAAGGAAGATCACGAAAAGAACATCAAAGGTCGCGAGCGAAAGTTGCAATCGACCGAGGACCGTGTCCGAAGCAAAGAGAAAACACTTTCTCAGAAAATCGAAGAGGTGAACCGCAAGGACAAACAACTCGAAAAAAATCGCAAAACGCTTGACAACAAATTGCAGGCACTCGATCAGAAACACAAAGAACTCGAGAAGCAACACCAGAAGCAAGTGGCTGAGTTGTCGAACATCAGTGGAATGTCTGTAGACGATGCAAAAAGTGCCTTGATGGAATCGTTGAAAGACGAGGCAAGAACGTCGGCAATGGCACACATTAACGAAATTACGGAAGAGGCGAAATTGAATGCGAACCGCGATGCCAGAAAGATCGTGATTCAAACCATTCAACGCGTAGCGACCGAACAGGTAATTGAGAACTCGGTATCTGTGTTTAACATCGAATCGGATGAGGTCAAGGGTCGAATCATCGGTCGGGAAGGACGTAACATCCGGGCGCTGGAAGCGGCTACCGGAGTGGAGATCATAGTTGACGATACACCGGAAGCGATTATTCTTTCCTGCTTCGATCCTGTCCGTCGAGAAATTGCACGATTGGCATTGCACCAGTTGGTTTCCGACGGTCGTATCCACCCGGCCCGTATTGAAGAAGTAGTCGCGAAGACGAAAAAGCAACTCGAAGAAGAAATTGCAGAAACCGGACGTCGCACGTGCATCGATTTGGGAATTCATGGGTTGAAGCCCGAATTGACGCGTATGGTTGGTCGTATGAAGTACCGTTCCAGTTATGGACAGAACCTGTTGCATCACTCGCGCGAGGTTGCGAATCTCTGTGCGATTATGGCTTCCGAACTCGGTTTGAACCCAAAACTGGCGAAGCGCGCAGGACTTTTGCACGACATTGGAAAAGTGCCGGATGAGCAGCCGGAACTTCCACACGCGATCCTCGGTATGAAAATGGCCGAGAAATATGGCGAAAAGCCAGATGTTTGCAATGCCATTGGAGCTCACCACGACGAAGTGGAAATGACGACAATGATCGCACCAATTGTACAGGTTTGTGACGCCATTTCCGGCGCACGCCCCGGTGCACGACGAGAGATTGTAGAATCGTATATCAAACGAATCAAGGAACTGGAAGGGCTGGCACTCGCATATGACGGTGTAAGCACAGCCTATGCAATTCAGGCCGGACGTGAGCTTCGCGTATTGGTAGAAAGTGAAAAGGTAACCGATGCAGAAGCAGATGAATTGTCATTCTCAATATCGCAGAAAATTCAAACAGAAATGACCTATCCCGGACAGGTGAAGGTGACTGTGATCCGCGAAAAAAGAGCTGTAAACTACGCAAAGTAACATGGACCTGAACGCTGCACTAGAAAATCTTAAAACCAAGCATGTACTGGTTACTGGTGGAGGCGGGTTCATCGGTTCCAATCTCGTAGAGTTCCTATTGAAAAACGGTGTAAAAGTTACAGTGCTCGACAATTTCTCAACGGGAAAACCCGAAAATCTTGAAGAGTTTGAAACGAACCCTTTATTCCATTGCATCGAAGGAGACATAACAGACTCGAATGTATGCACGTCCGTTGTTCAAAACGTGGATGTGATTAGTCATCAGGCGGCATTGGGTTCTGTTCCGAGATCGATCGAGTTTCCACACAAAACACACGATGTAAATGCCACGGGATTTCTGAATATGCTTCACGCAGCAAAGGAAGCAGGTGTGAAACGTTTTGTGTACGCAAGTTCGTCTTCCGTGTATGGAGACAGTGCCATTTCACCCAAACATATCGGGAGCGAAGGAAAGTTGCTCTCACCGTATGCAGTAACCAAGCGTCTGAATGAGGAATATGCGGCTGTGTATGCAAGATTACATGACATGGAAACCATTGGACTACGTTACTTCAATGTTTTTGGTCCCAAGCAAGATCCAAATGGAGTGTATGCCGCTGCCATACCCAAATTCATTGATCGGATGATGCGTGGAGACAAGATTACCATTTATGGAGATGGAGAGCAAACAAGAGACTTCACGTATGTCAAAAATGCGGTTAAAGTTAACGTGTTGGCACTTGCAACGGAAAACGATCGCTCATTCGGGTGCGCTTTTAACGTGGCATGTGGTGCCTATTTCTCGCTCAACAATGTAGTCGAAACCATTAAGCAGGAATTGGTCAAATTCGACCGGTTTAATCCTGATACTACAATAGAACATGGACCTGAACGTCCCGGAGACATTCGCGATTCACTTGCGGATGTTTCTCGTACAGAGGTCGCTTTGGGCTATGCCGATTTACACGTTTTTGAAGCAGGCATTTCCGAGTATCTAGAGTTGCTTTGTAAGCAATGATCAAACGAGAGAACTTACGGTCTGAATACGCAAAATACATCGTCGTTCTGATGTCAGGAATGGTAATGGCCCAAGTTGTTTCGTACTTGTTCTCACCCATTGTTACTCGTTTGTATACTCCCGAGGAAATGGGAGAATTGGGGCTGTTTCTTCGGATTGTAGGAGTAGGTGCTGCGCTGGCAACGTTGCGATACGAACCTTCCTTGCCGATCTTAAAAACGGATTCGCATTCGTTCAGGATTTATTTGTTTGCTCTGCGAACAGCGGTAATTACGACCCTCATTTCCTGCGCAGCGATCTTTGTTCCCATCATTTGGTCTGGAGATTTAACCACCATCTGGTTTTATGTGCTATTACCAATTGCGCTCCTCGGAACGGCCATGTACAACATCGGAACCAATTGGTCCGTTCGAATCAAGAATTACAGGGCCATTAGTTATTCGAAAATTACAAATTCACTTTTTTCGGGAGGATTTAAAGTGCTGTTCGGCTGGATGCAAATGGGGTATCTGGGACTGATCATTAGTTCAGTGGTTGGTGTGGTGTTGGCCAACGTATGGTTCTTACGTGATTACTTTGGGGCGCGAAGGAAATTTAAGATCCGTTCGAATTCTCCCCGAAACTATGTCCTGGCAAAAGAATACAAGGAATTTCCAACAGTCACACTTCCGCATGCCTTGATGGATTTATCAAGAGAGCTGCTAATGGCTGTATTGATCCTTGAGTTGTTTTCGAAAGAAGATCTGGGCCTGTTCGAACACTCTTCGCGCATGCTGAGAATACCACTGGTTTTCGCTGGTCTTGTGATCGGTCAGGTATTTTATCAACACTGTGCCGAAAAAGTCAATAATGGAGAAGACATCGTGCCACTGATTACCCGGACGGTGCGAACGCTCTTTTTGCTGTCCATTCTTCCCTTTGCAGCACTCTTTTTCTTCGGAGAAGACTTGTTTGCATTTGTGTTTGGTGAAGATTGGAGATCTTCCGGTTTCTACGCTGAAGTTTTGGTACTCATGACCCTACTCAGTTTCATCACGTCGCCAATCGCCTCCATTCCAATGATTGTACGCAAGCAAAAGGAGTTCTTTAAGCTGGCACTTCTCGGGTCGATCAATATGATTCTCGCAATTGTCGTTCCAAGGTTGGTATTTGAAGCAGATATGATCACAACCTTGTGGACACTCAACATTGCTCACTCAATTTATCTGGTATTTCTCATGACCAGAATATTTAAATTTGCCAGAGATGCCAAAGCAGAAAACAGAAAAGAATAAGGTGTGCAAAACGAAAAGGTTCAACAAAAGTGGCGTTCAAATGAGAACCGGATCTGCCAATACACGATGTTGCTCTACCAGCGATGATCAAACGAGATAACTTACGATCTGATTTAGTGAGATATACAGTGGTCCTCATGTCGGGAACATTGGTAGCTCAGATCCTTGGGTACTTGTTTGTGCCCCTGATCACGCAACTGTTCACCCCGAATGAATACGCGGAACAGGGAATTTTCCTTCGGATAGTCGCACTCGGTTCAGCACTTGCCACCGCCCGGTATGAACTATCATTACCGCTCCCGAAAGCAGATGTACACGCATTCAGACTCTTCCGATTTGGTCTGAGAGTGGCGTTTTTTACAGCTCTCACAGCTTCGGGGATATCGCTTATTTACTTTGCGTTCGTCGGTGAAAATGCGTACGATCTACTGTTTTGGGCATTGATTCCCATTATGATCTTGTTGCTGGCATTTTTTAACCTGGGTACAAATTGGAGCATACGCCAAAAAGTCTTCAAGGTGATCAGTTTTGCGCGAATGACGAATTCGCTTCTGGGAAATTCATTTCGCGTAGCATTCGGCTACTTAGGCTTCGGTGCATCTGGATTAATTGTCGCTACCGTACTCGGACAAATAGGAGCCAACTCATGGTTTATGCGGCAATACCTGAAAGCGACCCGTAATTTCAGGGTTAAAGCCCGATCAAGGCGAACGCTTGTTTTGGCGCGGGAGCACCGCGATTTCCCAATTGTGAATCCACCTCAGGTATTAATGGAACTCGGTTGCGATGTACTTGAATAGACCAGCCTGATTCATTTCGATGAAGGAATGGGAGCGTTTTGTTAATGGCTGAAGCA
>JAURNA010000195.1 GCA_030830385.1 Crocinitomicaceae bacterium
CAATGCTCGCCAGAAACTGCCCGTAATTTCCGACGATGGTTAAAACAACCAGACTCACCCGGAATTTGCGGGGGTAGTAAATCATTCTTCCGAGGAAATTTCCCGCCATATTGGGAGTAACGACGCCCGTGACAAGTCCGGCAAAAAACGAATGAATCGCCAACCGACGATCCGAATGAATTCGATTTGCTTTCAGGATAATGTACCATTTTCGATAGGCCAGGCCCATGTTCGGAGCCACAAGTAGGACAGCCAACGCAAGAAGTATCGGTTTTTTTAAGCCAAACGCATCCCAATCGGCAGAATTAACATCGGAAAACTGGGAGTAAATTGTACATCCCACTGCCCCGGCAAGAAGCAACTTGAGCGAAAAGAAAACATTCCTCCGATTTTTGCTAGTTTTAACCAACGAAGCAGTTTTGATGGTGGAAGATAAGATAATTCTGGGAATCGATCCGGGTACGACCGTTTTAGGGTACGGCCTTATTCACGTGAAGGCAAAGAAGCTCCACATGGTTAATTTTGGGATCATTCAGCTGCAAAAATTACCCACACACCCTGATAAATTGAAGCGTATTTTCGATCGATTGAACGGAATCATTCGTGAGTTTAAACCGGATGAACTCGCCATTGAAACTCCCTTTTTCGGAAAAAATGTCCAATCGATGCTGAAACTCGGACGTGCACAAGGAGTCGCTATTGCGGCGGCCCTTTCAAACAACCTTCCGTTTGAAGAATACTCGCCCCGTCGAATCAAACAATCCATCACCGGATCCGGATCCGCATCCAAGGAACAGGTGGCTGCCATGCTGCAAAAGCTGTTGAAATTTGAGGAAATACCCAAACACCTCGATGCGACTGATGGACTCGCGGTAGCCGTTTGTCATCATTTCTCAAAAGGTGTTGGCGAGCACAATAAAAGTAAGTCCAACGACTGGGGTTCGTTCGTAAAAAACAACCCCAAACGAAAGCTGAACTAAAATACCCTGCATTGATGTAATTGATTGCGAGCGTTCCGAAGGTGAATTGTGCCCGATTCACGAAGATTTGATCAAAACACGTGGAAAACCTGCCGATGTACATACGATTCAAAGTCTGAACCCAAACTTCATTGTAAGCCACATGGACTTGTACCTGACGTTCATGTTTGGCAAGTCACCGATAAAGCGGGTTCAGCGTGAAAGGATTGCTGTGGTCGTATCGCGAAAAAACGATTGTGACTGCTGCCAGCTGCATCGTGCCGCGGCGGTTCAGCACTGTTGGAAAGATGAATGATGTGTGAACCATTCAGAACGGATAAGGGCAAGGCCGATTACAATTGCATTGAAATCTACGTTCTGATCTTCGGCCGATCACATTCCGGAAACCGACGTTTTGCACGGTGCATCCCATACAATATGGGAGTTTTTTTTGAGAATGCCACGGTTGGTATGTGGAATCGACATTGAAAATACGTTGTTCGTAAACAGCGAATGAGAAGAAAACACTCCATCGTTTGTCTACTTCGAAAGAAAGGGAACCCGTCGTTTCCAATCGTAACTGACTTTCGCAGGACCGTCGAAGTTATCCAGATCGAACACGATGTTCATTTTGCCCTTTTAACCGACGATCCCAGAATTCATACGCTTCCCGAATTTCCCTGAACTTATCCTCTGCGATGAGGCGCTGTGCTTTGGATGCTCGTTCGAATCGATCCGGATGGTGTTCCTTGACGAGGTTTCGATACGCACTTTTAACTTCTTTGGAAGTGGGATTTTCGGAAACCCCGAGTATATGGGCATATTTCCGGGCGTTAACCGTCACTGATTTTGTCTCTTTTTTGTTCTTTTCTTCTGCCTTGCGATAATTCGAATAGATTGAAATGATCCGCTTAAGATGTTCTTTCGGGAGGTTCAGATGTTGACTGGTCAGGTCAAGGAATTTCAATTCACGATCGGAAATATTACCGTCAAGCATCCCGATTCCTGTGAGGAAGTAAATCACCTGAGCGCGCTCACCTTCGGTTTCCAGATGTTTAACCAGCCAATCGCAAACTGTCTTGAACTTGATCGGGTGACGCATGCTAAACAGCAGTGAATCTCCAAAATTGTAATTTGCTTTGGTGAAAAAGCGGTTGAAGTAACCATTGATATACTGCGTTTTCTTTCGAGAACCCGAATAATCCAGTAAAATGAGCAATGAACCCAGTGCCAGATATGCCTCCAGTAAATTATCCTCTGTAAATTTCAAGTTGGGCGGATAGATGCCTCTGCGCCAAAGTCGTGCATGACGGGTTTTGTATAAATAGAGTGCGATTCCACCAACCAGAGGGACAAAGAACACGGCTACCACCAACCATGTAGGGTGTTGGTCCGCGGGTTCAAAATAGAGGAAATAAGATGTCATTGAGCTCAGTGGATGCATTCCAATTGGATACAAAATACCATTTTTACCGGATTTATCGGAGCGGATTCGCGTAGGGAGACCAATGAACCGAAAATACATGCAGAAAAACCGATCATATCTGGCACGTTACAAGAAAAATCTCAAGTACATCTGGATGGCACTGATTGCGCTTACGCTTGGTTGCTACCTGATATTTCCGGGATGGTTCTCACCCGACAACTTTGTACAATTTCGTGATGAATACGTTGAAATGAGCGTGGTTATCTATACCATTATAACCATTATTCGGGCCGTTTTTTTTATTCCATCCACCATCACATTGCTCATTGGAATCACACTTTTCCCTGACCATTTCTGGTTTCTTCTGATCATCAATATGATTGGAATTATCATCGGCTCTCTCCTGTTGTATTTCGCAGGGGTTTTCTTTGAGGCTGACGCGATGTTAAGCCCTAAATACATAAACCGACTCCCGCAAATTCGAGAGAAAATCAATCGCTATGGATTCTGGATTGTATTGGGATGGTCATTTTTTCCCTTCGTGCCCACCGACCTCATCTGCTATGTTTCCGGAAGTACGCGAATGCCCTTACGGAAATACGTTCCTGCTATTTTTATGGGAGAATGCTCGTTGGTAATCCTCTACCTCATCACCGGGCAAGAACTGATACACATCCTGTTTTAAAAAGCAAGAAGGCCTTCTCCGGGGAAAAGGCCTTGTATTACTATACGGGAGAGGATACCAAGATTACAACGCAGCTTCCAATATGCTTTCGAGTTCGGTCATTGAACCTACGTCGGTAAGCGAAGTGAATGTCACGTTATGATTTGTTGTGATCGTACTCTGCTGGATCGCACACTGCAATTGGCCATTGATGTCTGCAATCAAAACAAAATGCGCACTTAAACCTTCCGGAAGGGTATAGTTCCCCGGTGAAAACACTCCGGCATTGTAGTTGGAGAAATTTGCAACTGCGTTATCAGAGGTAAATACAACATAACAGATCGTATTTGTGTCATCATATCCTGAAGGAACCGTAACTGAGCACGTAGTTTGAGGTCCCGTGCTCGACCAGAAATAATCGCAGTTAATCCAGTCAAAATCACCATAGAAGAGATATTGGTAATAGTATTGCTGACTTATCGAATCCATGACATTTGTAATAGTAGCCGTGTTGTCCAGCGTCCAAATTACATTTCCATCACCATCCACATCTCCATTAAACAATTCCATATTGGGAACAAAGGAATTGCTCGGCGCCGTTGACACATTCACCGGATTGATGATATTCACCGGATTTCCATTTTGTGTAACGGTGATCATAAACTCTCCTCCTGATCCGATGATCTCATTGGCGCCACCATTGTTTCCGAGGGTCACTTTTTTCGTAAGAATCATCTGAACGGGAGTGTAAATCTCTGCAAGCTGGATGTCTACATTCCCCGTCAGCGGATTTCCTGATGCATCGGCGAAGTTATTTCCTGAAAGTTCAATGCGCGTTCCCTGGCTTCCATACAATACGGTAGACAGCGAAGCTTCCACAGAAAATTGCTGAATCTGATCTTCAAAATAGTGGTTGAGCTTGCCAGAAATGCTCAATTGATCGTCAGCTTCCGGAGTTGGAATGACCTGGTTCTTCTTACAAGCAATCATCGCCGAACAAGCCAGAAGTGTTCCAATCAGTACATGGTGTATTTTTTGCATAATTTTACGTGTTGATTTATCCATTAGATACCCGACACTCGATAAACGCTGCGTGAACCTGTATTTTTTCTCTATCGGGAGGACAATTGTGCCGTTTTCATTGGTGTCAATCACAGCGAAGCAAGTCGCCACATCAACTTATTGGGAAGACTGCACATCGGCGAGTTCCTTGTTGAGTTGCTCAAGGACATCGTCGTAAATCGACGCCATTTCATTTTGGCGAGAGCCGTAGTAATCCAGTGATTCTTCAAATGCCGTTCGTTTGACTCCGAACGTGTTCAAGAGGGAATCACCCGATTGGGTCATTACTCTGTAGTAGCGATTTACCTGAGTATATTCATTTTGAACGAGTGCCTCCAATTTGGTTAACTCCGCCAGAATATCGACTATTTTTTTTCGCGGTATGAGATGATCAGGTTCAGGGAGTCGTTCCACACTACCTGAGCAAGCAAACAAAATGGGTACTATGAATATGAGCCTCTTCATTCATTATCTGTTGAACACCAACCGATCTCCAACGCTTCCTTCCACGATCTTTCCATTGGTATATACAACGTTTCCGTTGACGAATGTTGTGTCGATTCGATGAGAAAACGTACTTCCTTCGAATGGTGACCAACCGCATTTGTACAAAATGTTTGATCGGTTCACCTCGATTGAATGATTTGGATCCACAATGACCAAATCTGCGAAGTATCCTTCGCGAATGTATCCTCTGTCTTCCATTCGGAACAGAATCGCCGGAGCGTGAGCCATTTTCTCCACTACTCGTTCGATGCTGATTTTACCGTCTTTGGCTCTTTCCAGCATGGCTAGCAATGCGTGTTGAACCAAAGGTCCGCCGGATGGGGCTGTGAGGTATTTGTTGTTTTTTTCTTCACGTGTATGGGGCGCGTGATCCGTTGCCACAACATCCAATCGATCATCCAACAGTGCTTCCCATAGCCCTTCTCGATCGGCAGCCGTTTTAACTGCCGGATTCCACTTAATGAGGCTTCCTTTCGTATCGTACAGGCTGTCATCGAACCACAAATGATGAATACAAACCTCCGAAGTAATCTTCTTTTCAGCGAGCGGAATGTCGTTTCTGAAAAGTGCTGTTTCCTTCGCCGTACTGATGTGAAATATATGCAGCCTGCTTCCGTGCTTCTTTGCAAGCTCGGCAGCGGCAGAAGAACTCAGGTAGCATGCTTCCTCACTTCGGATGACAGGGTGCATGTTCATTGGAATATCGTCTCCGTATTGTGCTTTTGCTTTCTCGAGGTTGGCCCGAATCGTTCCTTCGTCTTCACAGTGCGTAATCAGCTGATGATCCAGCTGAAAAATACCATCCAACGTATTCTGTTCATCCACGAGCATATTTCCTGTAGAAGATCCCATAAAGATTTTGATGCCTGCAACGTCTCTTTTGCTGACTTTCTTCAGTTCCTCAAGATTGTCGTTCGTCGCTCCCATGTTGAAACTGTAGTTGGCAATCGAAACTTCACTCGCTCGTTGGTATTTTTTCTCGAGTTCTTCGATGGTTGTGGCTGTAGGTTTCGTATTGGGTTGCTCCATATACGAAGTGATTCCACCTGCCACAGCAGCTCGGGACTCAGAATGAATATCTCCCTTGTGCGTAAGTCCGGGCTCTCGAAAATGCACCTGATCATCAATGCAGCCGGGTAAAATCCATTTTCCTGCAGCATCCATTTCCCGAACAGCACCTGACACGCTAATGTTTTGGTCGATTCGTTCGATTCGTCTATTGCGGATCAATACATCGGCTACGCATGATTTTCCCTCGTTGATAATTGTTCCCGAACGAATAATGATGGTGTCACTCATAATTTCATCCTGCGCATTTTCCAGACTCCCAAAAATGCTTCTTTAAAAATTCCTGTGCTCATTTTGGATTCGCCGAATACGCGATCAGTAAACGTAATCGGAACTTCAGTGATCTTGAATCCGTGCTTCTTTGTTGCGTATTTCATACAGATTTGAAATGCATATCCCTTGAAGGTTATCCCATCGAGATTGATGGTTTCCAGCACTTTTCGATGATAGCATTTAAATCCTGCTGTGGTATCCTTGATGTTTATCCAGAGAATCATACGAACGTACACACTGGCAAAATAGGACATCAATACGCGTTTGAATGGCCAGTCTTTCACTTTTCCACCTTTGCAATAACGAGAGCCGATGCTGAGATCCGCTCCATCCAGACAGGCCTGATACAAGCGACGAACATCATCGGGGTTGTGCGAGAAATCACAGTCCATTTCAATTATGTGCTCATATGATCGCTCAAGTGCCCATTTGAATCCGTGAATGTAAGCTGTTCCCAGCCCCAACTTACCCTCTCGTTCTTCCAGGTGAATTTTACCCGGATACTTCTCTGTCAAATTGCGAATTATATCCGCTGTTCCATCGGGTGAGGCATCATCAATAAACAGTATATGAAGCGGAACATCAAGATTCATCAATGTGTCTGCCATTCGAGTCACATTGTCCTTTTCGTTGTAAGTGGGTATGATGACGACGAGTTGGGACACTTCCTATAATTAAAGCAGTGCTAAAATACGTAATAATCGCATATCAGTAGGTCATCGAAGTTGCTTGATGGGTTTGTTTTATCTTTACATTAACATTTTTTTGATTTGCTACTGAGAATCCTCATTCCTTTGTTTTTCGTTTCCTTCTCACTTGCGCAGGATGGATGGAACACAACTCTTCTTGACCGTTGGCATCAAGACTCCATCGTGACCAGTTCAACTTCAATTCGTTACAACGAATGTTTCGGTTTTGTTTGGAACGGAAAAGAGTACGGAGTATTGGGATCGACGGAGGGAACGCATATTTTTCAGCTCTCAGATGATGATCGGTTGATTCCAGTTGACTTCGTGAAGGGAAAATCAAGTGCCGCATTCGTAACACATCGTGATTATGCCCTGTATCAAAATTACGTATACGGAGTTTGCGATCACGGGTTTAGTAGCCTCCAAATTATGGATTTGACAACGTTGCCGGATTCTGTACATGTAGTGGCTGATCTGGATACTGCTTTCACCCGTGTGCACAATATCTTCATTGATACGAGTTCCGCTTTGATGTTTGCCTGTATCAATCAGGTCAGTGATGGGGCAGTTTTGGGCAACGTATACTCAATGAGGGTATTCTCGCTACAGGATCCTCTGCATCCAGAACTGGTTTATACCGGTCCCGGCGACATTCCCGAAGTGCACGACGTTTACGTTCGAGATGGACTCGCCTTTCTGAATTGTGGTTTCGACGGGCTTCGGGTTTACAATTTCACCAATCCGGGAAGCCCAACATTTCATCAATCGCTCACGTTTTATCAGTTTCAGGGCTACAATCATCAGGGGTGGTTGAGTCCGGATGGAAAAACTTACTTGTTTGCCGATGAGACGGGTGGAACGCTCATCAAAAAGTGCAGTGTGGAAAACCAAACTGTGAACATTGACGCTTATTTCGGAACGAATTCTGAAAACGCAAGCGTTCCTCACAATCTGATGATCACCGATGACCTGGCCTTCGTGGCTTATTACAACGAGGGGTTACGCATTTACGACCTTCGCCATCTGCCAACACGGGAAATTGCATACTACGATACCTATCCCATCGAAGAAGGACAGAACAAAATGAAGGGTGCCTGGGGGGTATATTCTGATTTTCCATCCGAGCGAATTCTGGTTTCCGATCGGGTACACGGTTTGTTTCTCATCGATTTTGATCGGAGCATTTTCCTACCACAATCCTCG
>JAURNA010000196.1 GCA_030830385.1 Crocinitomicaceae bacterium
CATAAGCGGATTGTGCGGCTAATACATGTCTAAAGAGCACAAGCCCCATTTCAAAGTTGGGATCAATTTTGAATGCGTTTTGTTTTTTATCATCAAAGTTTTGATCACCTGAAGCATAGACAAAATCAAGAATTTCTTTGTTGTCGGTAGTCAGAATTGACTTTCGATCACCTTGCCACCAGTTTCTTCCCTGGTGAATAAACAATACCGAATCACCGATTTCAATCACGGAGTTCATATCGTGGGTAATCACAACCGTTGTGATGTTGTATTCGTAGGTAATTTCCTTAATGAGGTTATCGATAACGATGGCCGTTTTCGGATCCAGTCCTGAGTTGGGCTCGTCACAAAACAAATACTTTGGGTTCAGCGAAATGGCCCGCGCAATCGCGATTCGTTTCTGCATTCCTCCGGAACACTCAGCTGGATAAAGTCTGTTTTTACCTTCCAGGTTTACGCGATCCAGACAGAAATTAACGCGATTCAGACGTTCTTTTTTCGACATTTTGGTGAACATCGTCAAGGGAAATATCACGTTCTCTTCTACCGTCATGGAATCAAAGAGCGCCGATCCCTGGAAAAGCATCCCGATCTCTGTACGAATGCTCTTTCGGTCTTTTCTGGACATTTCGGTGAAGTTTCGCCCGCTGTAGATAATGTTTCCGGTATCCGGCTCGTGCAAACCAACGATACACTTCGCGAGTACCGATTTTCCCTGTCCCGATTGACCAATAATCAAATTTACACGTCCATGTTCGAATTTCGTAGAGATATCGTGCAGAACCTGTACGTCCCCAAATGACTTATTGAGATTTGCTACTTCAATCATAACAAAATCATCTGCGTGAGGAAGAAGTTTGCAATCAGAATGGCGATACTTGCCGTTACTACAGCTCGTGTTGCAGATTTTCCTACGTCCACAGCACCGCCTTTGGTATAGTATCCGTAGAATGCAGCGATCGAAACAATCAGAAACGCGAACACCACCGTTTTTGTCAGGGCGTACACGATGTTGCTAAACTCGAACCAGGATCGCAGACCAAAAACGTAGGTTTCGGTACTTGCTAATTCGGAAATGGTCAGTGCTACCCATCCACCGATCAAGCTCAATCCCATTGAAAAAATGATCAAAATCGGGAAGAAGAAAACCGCACCAATGATCTTGGGAAGCACGAGAAATGTAAGGCTGTTCACGCCCATTACCTCAAGGGCATCAATCTGTTCGGTCGTTTTCATCGTTCCAATCTCTGAAGCCACATTCGATCCCACTTTTCCGGCCAGAATCAGGGAAATGATCGTGGGTGAAAACTCGAGAATGGTACTTGACCGTGTGATGTACCCGATCGTGTATTCAGGGAGCAACGGCGAATCCATGTTCGACGCTGTCTGAAGCGAAATTACCCCTCCCATAAATGCAGACATCAGCCCTACAATGGGAATCGAGTTAAGGCCAATCAGCTCGATTTCGTGAAACAAGCGCACCCGAAAAACGCCCCACTTTTCTGGTTTGGAAAACACAACCCACAACATGATCATGTATTTCCCGATATTTGTGAAGAGACTTAACACTTACACTAAAGTAACGGTATTTTTCGGAGTGGCAACGCAAAGCGTGCAATTCCTAACCCCCACCCAAATTCTCCGTATTTTACCGTAGTTTTACAGACCCTGTTGTAACGGTTCAAAAAATGCAGAAATGGCTACAAAAACGTGGATTCAAAATCATTTTTTACAACATTGTTGTCGTTTTTCTCATTCTGCTTGGAATTGAGGTCTATCTCGGTTACCAAATCAATCACTCCGAATCGACGCCGGATTGGATGTACAAACCGCTCCGACTGTATTATCACGAATACGAATTAAATACATTTCAATACCATCCGCAGAATGCACATTACGACAGTACGCTGTTCTACGCTTTGAATCCGGGGACTTCACGATTTGACACGCCGGAATTTCGCACTGTTTTTCGCGTCAATAGCGGTTGTTTTCGAGACGATGAGTATTCCCTGGAATCCCCTCAGGTGATTGTTTTGGGAGATTCATACACAATGGGATGGGGAGTGGAACAACACGAGACATTCGCTGAGATCATCCAACGCAAAACAGGAAAAAAAGTACTTAATACAGGTGTTTCCTCATATGGGACAGCCAGAGAATTGGAGTCAATCCGTGATGTGGATATGGACAGTCTTGAGTACATGATCATTCAATATTGTTCAAATGATTTTATGGAAAATCAAGCCTTCGTTGATCAAGGAAACAAATTGGTCGTGTCGGGCGAGGAAATCTACAATCAATACGTCGAAAACAACCTTGCGAGAAACCGTTACTATCCCTTCAAACGGCTTCTTACCATTCCGGGATATTTCAAAAAAACGTTTCCAACGGTGGACAAATCCTATGCTCATATGTCTCATGAAGAAGCATTCATGGAAGTACTGAAAGCCGCGGATTTCATTCCTGACCACGTCCACATTCTCGTATTTTCTGTCGAATATGAACTGTGTAACGATGTATTTGTTGATGCACTGGATACCCTTCTCGCAAAGGATTTTACTTCGTCACTCTGCGATCGCATTCATACCGTTCGGCTCAATTCCAGCATAACAAAAGCTCATCGATTCCCGTTTGATACTCACCTAAACCCAGCCGGGCATTCCATTGTAGCCGATGTGATACTGAACCATTTGAAGCAAAATCCACCGTATACAGGAGTACGTGAATGGTATTATCCCAATGGTAAACTCTGCGCGCGCGCCAGGTACAGGAACGGAATTAAAGATGGCCCATTCATCACTTACTGGGAAAACGGGCAGACTTCCAGAACGGCATCATACACGAGGGGTGTTCAGACAGGAATTCAAATCGATTATAATCAGTCGGGAGAACCAAAAGATACGACCCATTTTCCGCTTAGAAAACGTCATGAGCAAACAAATTGAGCAATATCACAGGGTATTGAATCGTTACGTACCGGAAGCATTCGTGCCGATGCTCAGTGGTTTGCTGGCTCAAAATCCCGTTCACTTCAGAATTGTTAAACCCCGAAAAACCAAGCTGGGAGATTTTCGACCGAAAGGAAAAATGGGAAGGCCTCAGATTACGGTAAATGGGGATTTGAATCCGTATTCTTTTTTGATTACCGCTCTTCATGAATTCGCACATTTGTTCACTTATGAGCAATTCGGTAACCATGCAGCACCCCATGGAAAGGAGTGGAAAGATGAATATCGCAAGTTGCTCCTACCCCTCATCGACCACCCCGCCACACCGGAAATATTGCAGAAAGCACTAAAGCGATCTATCGCCCGAACCAAGGCTTCGTCTTGCACCGATATGCAACTGCAACGGGTTTTGTTAACTTTTTCTTCATCACAGGATCATCTCATGCTGCTGGAGCAGGTAGATAAAAACTGTATTTTTGCGCTCGAAGGAAGGCTTTTTCGCAAAGGACATCTTCGACGTACACGGTTCATTTGTACAGAAGTTTCTTCCGGAAAAGCCTATTTGATAAACGCGCTCGCGCAGGTTGAAGTAAAAGATGGAGAATAACTATAGCATAATCATGGCAGGAGGAATCGGAAGCCGGTTCTGGCCCATGTCTACACCCGAACGTCCAAAGCAATTTCTGGATGTACTCGGAACAGGACGATCGTTGATTCAAATGACATTTGATCGTTTGCTGCACGTTTCTTCTGCTAAGAATATCTACATCGTAACGAATAAAATGTATCGGGATTTGGTACTTGAGCAACTTCCGGAGCTTACTCCGGACCAGATTTTACTTGAGCCGGAACGTAAAAATACAGCGCCTTGCATCGCCTATGCTGCCGCGAAAATTCATGCGTTGAACCCCAATGCCAACCTGATCATTTCTCCATCCGATCACTTGATCAAATCAGTGGAAAACTTCGCAAGCACAATTCAAGCTGCAATTGGTTCGGCTAAAGACGGACGGATTGCTACCATTGGAATTCAGCCGACCCGACCCGATACCGGTTACGGATACATTGAGTTTGAAAAGTCGGCGACCTTATCCCCAAACGACGTTGTAACCGTGAATCAATTCCGTGAAAAACCCGATCTCGAAACGGCAAAAACCTTTGTTCGTGCAGGTAATTTCTACTGGAACTCTGGCATTTTCGTCTGGAAATCGCAGACGATACTTGATTCACTCAAGGCTTTTCAACCGGCACTTTTTGAATTGTTTTGTGCAGATCTTTCCGCCTATAACACCCCCGATGAACAAGCAAAGGTGGATCATTCGTTTCACACCTGTGAGGACATTTCCATTGACTTCGCGGTGATGGAATATGCTACCAACATCGACGTTGTATTGTCCAATTTTGATTGGTCGGATTTGGGGACATGGGGAAGTTTGGAAACACACCTCAGCAAGGACGAAAACAACAATGCCGTGATTGGCGAGAGAGCATTTTTGTTCAATGTAAAGAACTGCCTCGTAAATGTTCCGGACGATAAAACAGTTGTGATTGACGGGCTCGAAGATTATATCATTATTCAGTCTGATGATAAATTGATGATTCTTCACAAGGATAACGAGCAAGCACTTAAGGCATATTCCGCCGAGGTAAATGCCGCTTTGAAAGAACCCGCTATACGATAGCAGAAGTCCTGACCAACCCGACAGCTATCAGGAGACAGGACTTCGTACGGCATGATGTCCGTGAGATTATCTCAGTCCTTTCCGTATCTGATCTGCTTCCCACGCGCGGTAAAGGCCAAAGTAACCTTTCGACTCCATAACCACGACTCCTCCGAGAGTATCGCCATATTTTGCCGGTAAACCTCCTGTGTACACCATCATTCGTCCGATGGAACAACCGGGTACTGATCCGGCATCACGCGTTTTCACTCCGTCCATCAGGTAAATCATATCTCCTTTTCGCGCTCCACGGAACACCAGCTCGCCATCGGCCGTTTGACGAACTTCACTGGATATGGAAGTAACAAGTCCCTTGATGCTGAATTTGGCGGGAGATTTATCGATTTCTTCGGCTGTAAGCATTGCAACCGGAAGGTTTCCGTCGATGAGTTTAACTTCATTTGGATCATGTGCCCGAACGTCAACAATGCCTAGCTTTTGAACGCCTCCATCAAACTCAATTCGTCTGAAATTGTGAAATCCATCCATAGGAACATTTGCGAACAAGTTGGTCATTGTATCACCTTGATAAAGGATGCTCATCACATATTCTCCTGCGGGTATTGCACTGATTCGAAAATCTCCGTCCTCATCTACCCGAGACTGGTATTTGGTACCATGATCATCGATTACCACACGTGCATTATAGGCGGGAATTACTGTTCCATATTCTACTACACTTCCAATTACTTCTCCCAATGCCTGCTGCGCGAATGACTGTCCTGTGGCAGTTAGCACGAACATCATCATCCCTAGTTTCAATTTTTTCATCGTTTTTTGTATTAAATTCACTAACAAGATGTCCGGCAAGAGCGATTTCCATACAATCCATGAAAAAAAATTTAGGGTGAAAAAAACCGGCGCTTCGAGTAAACTCAGCAACCGGCTTTTTTTGTTATCGTTTCGTATTGTTTATTCCGCCAATGCAAGTGCTGCACTGGAGGTTGGGAATTTTCGATCTACTTTCTTAAACAGTCCTTGAAGCACTTTACCCGGACCCACTTCTATTACTTCAGAAGCTCCATCGGCGATCATTTGGTTCATCGTTTGCGTCCAACGAACGGGTGCGGTCAACTGTGCAACGAGGTTTTTCTTGATTTCCTCCGGACTCGTTACCGCTGATGCCGTTACGTTTTGATAAACGGGACAAACCGGAGTATTGAACGTTGTTGATTCAATTGCGGAGGCCAGCTCTTCACGTGCCGGCTCCATCAAAGGTGAGTGGAATGCTCCTCCAACGGGAAGGATCATTGCACGCCGTGCGCCTGCTTCTGTAAGTACCTCGCATGCTTTCTCCACAGCTGGAATCGCTCCGGAAATTACGAGCTGACCCGGGCAATTGTAGTTTGCTGCTACCACTACTCCATCTACATTTGCACAAGCTTCTTCCACTATTGCATCTTCCAAACCAAGAATCGCGGCCATTGTAGAAGGCTCTTTCTCACAAGCTTCTTGCATCGCCAAAGCACGTTTAGAAACCAAACGGAGTCCGTCTTCGAAGTTGAGTGTCTGATTCGCTACGAGTGCGGAAATTTCACCGAGTGAGTGGCCCGCTACCATATCGGGTCGGAAATCTTCCCCGAGCGTAGTTGCTAATATTGTTGAGTGCAAAAAGATAGCCGGCTGCGTCACTTTTGTTTGCTTAAGTTCCTCATCCGATCCTTCGAACATGGTTTTTGTGATTTCGAATCCAAGTACCTCATTGGCACGATTGAATAGTCCTTTTGCTATGTCTGAATTGTCGTATAGGTCCTTACCCATTCCTGAAAACTGGGCTCCCTGACCTGGAAATACGTATGCTTTCATTTTCTTTCGTTTGGGTGTAAAGGTAGTGAAAGATGTTTTTTCGGTTGATGCATAATAGGGATTTGTATCCATGAAAAAGGGGTACCGAGGCACCCCTTAAAATTGTATGTTGTGTACGAATTACTTACGAACTACCAATTTCTGAGTAGAAACCGCTCCGTTAGCCTTAACGTTAACGAGGTAAGTTCCTCCCGCCAATACAGCTGTGTTAACTCTAACTTCTGTAGTCCCGGCAGCAACGTTGTTCATTGACTCAACGTAGACTGCTTTTCCGGAAAGATCAGAAACGGTAACCTCAACATCAGAAGCATTGTTCAAATAAAAAGACACGTTTGCTTCACTTACTGATGGGTTTGGATAAACTGCAAGGTTGTGAGCATTTTCGATCTCCTCTGTACCAAGTGCAGGATCAAAATTCATACGAACTACCTTCGTTGTTGTCGAATAGTACCAAGTTTGATCCGTTGCATCAAAGTAGTATGAAGTTTGTGGCTGAGATACTCCTGAAGTGGCAACGACGAAGTCATTTGACAGTCCTCCGTCTCCATCGGTTCCTACAACAACCACGTATGATTCACCTGCATTCAAAGGGTAACCACCTGAAGTCGCTGACAACAGTGGAATGTCTATAAGAACGCCTAGGTCACCTGACTGAACTGTATAGTAATCTGACTGATCCTCCTGTACATAGTTACCTTGATCGTCAAATGAGTATAATTTCACGAAGATTTGAGATCCTACATTTGTAAATCCACTAACTCCTACCTGCACTCCGAACACGTTTTGCGCTGTGAAGATGTCAAACACGTTACCTGTCTCATATCCATTACCTTCGTTGTATGTACCTCCGTTGAAACCAGCTTGAACATTGTCACGAGCATAGATGAAGTCGACTACATCTAACTCTGTTGAATTGTAATCGTTATTCGATACTCCTGTGTCGTTTTGTCCTGTACTAACAGAACCGGTCACAACGTAGTTACCGTTTCCACCGGGAGTATACTCCATGTCTACACACGCTGTATCAGAAGAACCAACAGTCAACGTAATTGGTGTGCTTGAAGAAGTCCATACACCTCCATTTACATCCATGTTTACAGTAGCGTCTGTAATATCATTCACACCGATATTTGACAGAGTTCCACAGAAGATAATCGGTTGAATTTGAGCAGTTGGAACATTGTAGTAAGGCATTGTAATCCCCCATGGTCCGTTTGTTCCCCAGATCACATTATCAGCGCGAAGATCGTAATCCTCAGTTCGGCAAATAGCAATGTCATCAATTGCCCAGTGATATCCCCAGTTCCCTTCGTAGTGGAAACGAATCTTAACCTGAGAGCTGTCTCCGGCTACAGTAGAAATGTTGATTGATTCTGTTCCACTTCGGTTGGTTGATAAACTCTCCGTTCCATCGGTAACGACGAATTCTGTCCAAGTTGTACCATTGTCACCAGAAACAAAAACAGAACGTGTGTCTAAATATGTAGTATAGTTGTATTCAAACGAAAGTGTCACGTTTGGCTCACCTGATAGGTCAATTGATGCATCCAGTTCAACGTCAGTATCCTGAAATGCACCGGGTCCTTCAGAGTCTGAGTCAATAAGAAAATATCCATTATCTACGGTGGTCATCATCGCAGGTCCATTGGTCGGAACTGCACTCGGATCTGTTGTCCATGTCCAAACCGCCTCAGCTCCTCCAAGGTTGTTTGTGACAGTCCACTCA
>JAURNA010000197.1 GCA_030830385.1 Crocinitomicaceae bacterium
AAAATGAACATCGATACCGATTTGCAATTTGCATTTACAGAAGGTTGCCGTGACTACATTACTGGAAAAATTGACTACCTTCAATCTCAGATTGGAAATCCTGAAGGCGAAGATCAACCCAACAAGAAGTATTACGATCCGAGAAAATGGATTCGCGAAGGCGAGTTGACGTTCATTAAACGACTTGAGCGTTCGTTTTCCGATCTGAACAATGTGAATACGTTGTAAAACTGAGCAGATAATGAGTAACTGGTTCAAAAGAGACAAAGAGGGAATTACTACCTCCACTCAAGAGAAGAAAGAAACGCCGGAAGGTCTTTGGAAAAAATGTTCAAACTGCAAAACAATTTTTTCATCGGACGATTTGATGAACAACGCGTACGTGTGCGACCGTTGTAACCATCACGAGCGAATTGGTTCCCAGGAGTACTTTGAACTTATTTTTGACAAAGGAAATTTCAAAGAACTTGACGCGAAAATCAACTCGGGTGACCCGTTGAAGTTTGAGGATACCAAGAAATACTCAGACCGAATCAAAAGCACGCAGCAAAAAACAGGCCTGAGGGATGCAATCCGAACGGCAAAAGGCAAACTGGACGGTGAAGATTTGGTAATCGCTGCGATGGATTTCTCCTTTATCGGCGGCTCGATGGGATCTGTAATGGGAGAAAAGATTGCGCGCGCAATTGACGAGGCAATTAAGTCGAAATGCCCGTTCATGATTATCTCAAAATCAGGAGGCGCACGAATGATGGAAGCAGGACTATCCCTGATGCAAATGGCAAAAGTATCCGGTAAACTCGGTCAGTTGTCAGAAGCAGCATTGCCGTACGTTTCTTTACTCACGGATCCAACAACGGGTGGTGTAACGGCATCTTTTGCAATGCTCGGTGACATCAACATTGCGGAACCGGATGCATTGATTGGATTTGCCGGACCTCGCGTAGTACGCGAAACCATTGGACGTGATTTGCCAGATGGATTCCAGCGATCTGAGTTTGTTTTGGAACACGGATTCCTAGATTACATCGTAGAGCGAACACAACTGCGCGATACACTTGCGCGCTCTCTGAAGCTTTTCCGAAGCTAGCTGTCAACATCGGCGTAACAATGCCGTCCAAGACGCGCACAAAAATTCCGGAGACCTTTGAGGAATCGGTTCTGGACGGTAGATCCGGTGAGTATTTCGTGTAAGAAAAGCCGTTGAAACGGAAGCACTTTCCCGGTCATCAATACAATGTCGGCGACGAGTCCGGGCCAAAATGAACGCGCACCCCGGGAAGTGGGGCAGAGCGCGTCTGCCACCGATCTGTACAGCAACTACAGGAAGAGCCCCTCAATCCGATGCAAACGAGGGGAAAGGTTATGTGGTAAATCGTAGCCTTTTGGCTGGCTGCCGTGTACGCCTGTCAACACCGTAAAAACGAAAAAGGTGCCAGAGATGGGGTTCTGGCGAGTCATTGCATCGACATTCGACTTTTACATGGTGGGAATCGAAAAAATCAACGATACTGAAGTTGCTATGTTTGAGATGAAGAACCCCTCTTACAACTGCGTCATACACTGAATGTAGCTGAATTTTCATAGCTTTGAAGCATGGTAAGAGCCCTGATCCTCATTTCACCGGTGACATTGGTTTCCGGATGTCATATTACCCAACGAAAACATCTGAAAGGATGGTATGTTTCCTGGAATTTCAAGAAGCATCAGAAACAAAAAGGTACAGAGCAATACATCGACAGAGAAAATGATTCATTTAGCCATGAGGGAGCAAATTCACAAGGGGCAAATTCTCGTGAGCAACCATTTCGACAAATGGAAAATGAAACGAGTGAGTATACGGAAGATGCGACAGAACGTTTGGATGATTTCTCTTCGGTGCGTACTTATGAATCCCAGATTGAGAAACAGTCCATCCTTCCGGGGAATCTTAATGTTTTGCGCATTGAGCCATCTGTTTACAGAAGCATAGATCGTTCGGTTTTATACAATCGAAAAAATATGCTGGCACTGATGGTTGGGACTGTACTCCTCCTGACGGGGCTTGTACTCGTAATAATATTGCCTCCGGGACCACGAATCATTGGATTTATATTGGCATTTATAGGCTTATTCATTGGTCTTTTTGGCTTAACGGAAGAACCTTCAGAGAACGCGCCGAATGAAGCCGATGAAGATATGAAAGCGTCTGGTGAAGCTCGTAACGGCAATTTACATCTGGCGATTCTTCCCGGAATCGCTCTGACATTACTCTCTTTGGTATTGATAATCAGCCTGGCCATTTTAACCCTGCTATTCGAAATTCCAATTATTGGATTCGCGATCATTGGTGTTGGTTTAACCGGGCTAGTACTCATTATTATCGGTATATTAAGCATGAGGGAAGAACGAACGTTTTTGGAGCAAAATGGATAACCTGACACAAATAGAAGCTGTTATTAGAAAAGTATTTAAAGACGACTCTTTAATCATTGATGCCCAGACATCCGCTGATGATATTGACGGTTGGGACTCACTCACGCATTTGCAGATTATCACCGAAATCGAAAAACACTTTTCTGTCAAGTTTACCCTGAGCGAATTGTTAGACGTAAACACAGTAGGCGATATCGATCGTATTATTCAGCAGAAGTTTGCGTAATATTGGGTATGCCATTCGGCAACCTGACATATTTAGTTGGACTGATCGTCGCCTTGCTGATTTATTCCGCAGTAGGTACCGTGTTCCGGACCCTTTATCTGCTGCTTCTCAGTTTAGGATTTCTCGGCTACATATCTCCTGAATCACTCGTCATTCTTCTGTTGGTTTCATCCCTGAGTTATGCCTGTTATTCAGGCATGAGAGGACAAACGAATCGATCCCTCTGGTTCTTTTTGGGTGTAGCAATCAATCTTACCGGACTCTTCTTTTTTCGAGAATTTTCGATCAGGGAGTCGTGGTCAATTTCATCCTATTCGGTCGAATATGCGCTGATCGCTGTGGGTATATCATTTTACAGTCTTCAGAATCTTGGTGTATTAATTAAGGAAAAGCTTCAGCCTTCCGCAATGACTATTCCGTTTACAGATTTCATGTTGTTCTCAGCTTTCTTCCCGAAGATCATTTCTGGTCCTTTGCTGCGGCACGAGAATTTCCTCCCTCAATTATCACCGGATCGCAACATCGATTGGGTGCCCGGGATTCAACGAATTTTATTCGGAATAGTGAAAAAAACGGTAATTGCGGATCGATTGGCTTATTTGGTAAACCATAATTTCGAAACTGTAGATCCAACTGGCTGGAATAATTTAATTGTCGCTCATTTGTTCGCGCTTCAGTTGTACTTTGATTTTTCAGGTTACACAGACATTGCATTGGGCAGCGCCCGATTATTTGGGTTTAAATTGACAGAAAACTTCAATTTTCCTCTCCGGGCCACATCGATTACCGAATTCTGGAGAAGGTGGCACATTTCGCTCACTTCATGGCTTCGCGATTTCGTTTACACACCCGTAGCTTTCGGATTAAGAGGCAGTGTGCTGGGAATTCTGCTTGCTATTCTCATTACGTTTGCTCTTTCAGGAATATGGCACGGACTTGCCTTAACATTCATAATATATGCCTGCACTCACGCAGCTTACCTGATGGGGGAATTTCTCCTGAGAGATTTTCGGATGAAAATCAAAGTTGTGGTTGGAAAATCCGTCTTCAATCTTTTGGGGTGGTTCCTTACTGTAAACTTGGTCAGTATTAGCTTCTTATTTTTCCGATCGACCAGTTGCATCGATGCCCTGGACAGAATCGGACATGTCTTCAGTTGTAGCAACTTCTTTCCTTCCAACTGGAAGAGCGGTTTTATATATAAGATTGCTGTTGGAGGAGACCAGCAGAACATCTTTAACTTGTCTATCACATTGGCACTTACTTTCACTGTGTTATTGGCTGAGAAATATGTCTACAGGCGCCTGGAGTCAAACAAAATCCGGGTTGGACTAATGGTACTCTTTATGGTTAGTATTGGTTTGTTTGGTGTTTTCACGGATTTAGATAAATTTATTTACGGACAGTTTTAATGAATAATCTAATTCGAATAGCACTAGCGGGATCGATTTCGGGAGTTATTCTCTTTGGAGTGGAAAAGCTTGTTACACACTATTTGAAAGAGAACAAAAACAGCAAGACTTCATACGTAGTTGCTGCGAACCTGAGTTACGACGCATTATTTCTCGGACATTGTATGCCAGCCTTCACGGTTTCGCCGAATGCTTTTGATTCAGTAACAGGAATGAACTCTTTCAACCTCGCACAACTCGAAGCCAGCTATGCTGAGAATTTGATTATGCTGCACCTCTATCTAATGAACAACCCGACTCCTGAGTATTTGTTCCTATCCGCTACCCCTGAATCTTTCGATCGTAATTTCAATGATTTTCATGCTTATCGATACGCACAGTTTTTGGACGATACGTTAGTGCGATCCATTGTAGAACTGGAGGACCCGGAATTTTACCGGTGGTCCTTTTTACCGTATATGAAATTTGGTTTTTACAATAGCGAGATCAGCTTTAATGCCCTTCAAGGTTGGAAACACAAACGGAACAATCGGAGTAAGCCTTATTTTACAGACGGACTTGAATTGCCCAAAGATGAACTTGGAAATAGGCCTTTCGAAAAATTGTCCTATGCAAAAGCGTATCAGTTTACGTGGGATGAGACGTTAGCAGAATATTTCGATCGAATCGTGAAAATGGCACAAGATCATGGTATCACGATAATTTTGTTCGAAACGCCTTTAAATAAGGAACTTTCAAATCCTGATATGCTCCCCAACCGTAAGGAGTACCTTTCACGAATAGATTCGATTGCGGATAAAAATAAGCTGCGATTCTGGCGATTTGACGAAAGTGAGTTGACGGAATCACTTGAAAATTACTACTCAACACTCAACCTGAAGTACCCTGCCGTTCTGAGATTTTCAAAAGAATTGGGGGAGCGCTTCAAAGAGGAATACGGAGGTGATAGAACGAAGCGAAATGAATAAGGAATTAACGCTGGGTCAACAGTTTTTAGCAAGCGCTGATAAATTTCCGGAGCACGATGCTTTGGTCATGGAGGAAGCGACATACAGCTACAAAACATTGAAGAATACCGTTCGAAAATGGTACAACGTGCTCAGGGATTCAAATTGTAGAGATCATCGAATTGGAGTATACTTTACAAATGATCTGGATAGTTATGCAGCTCTTTTGGCAATCTCGGTTTACGGAGGTTCCTTTGTTCCATTAAACCCTGATTATCCAGCTTCCCGACTACACTCAATCTGCAAAGAAGCCGGAATAAAAGTGGTCCTGAATGTAACAGATAATGACTTTGGATGTCAAGAATTAAATGCTGATGCATCTACAGTGGATTCAATAGAAATGCCTCCCGTTGTGATTCAGCCGGGATCGTATGTAATGTTTACTTCAGGTACCACAGGTGGCCCCAAAGGCGTTGAGATAAATCACGAGCATATCAATTCCTTTTTCGATTTTGTCATGCGATCAGGTAAGTGGGACTTTGATGAGAATGACCGCGTATTACAGGCGTTCGAACTTTCATTCGATATGTCAATTTTTTCATTGTTTCTACCTCTTATTTCGGGTGGATGCTCGGTTGTGGTTCCTTTAAACAAAATCCGTTTTGTTGAAATCGCCAAAGCCCTGTCAAAAAACAACATCACTGTTGTGATATTGGTGCCAACGGTTTTGAATTTCCTGTTACCATACGTGGATGAACTCGACTTAACGAGTGTTCGCTTCAGTTTCTTCGCAGGTGATAAACTGTTACATTCCACATGTACAAAATGGGCTGAACAGCTTCCCAATGCAGAGATCGTCAATATGTACGGCCCAACTGAAACAACAATTGCTTCAACCTATTATCCCTGGAATCCAATTCAATCCGCAAAAGACGCCCAAAATGACATCGTACCCATCGGATTACCCTTCAATGGGGTGGAGTACCTGATTGATGAAGAAGAACTTTGCATGAGGGGCAGTCAGGTGATTAGTGCGTATTTGAATGAAGCAAACGAAGAGAAATTTTTAAATACCGATCGGGGACGCTTTTACCGAACCGGGGATCTGGTAGCGAAGCTTGAAAACGGAAACCTCATATTCAAAGGCAGAAAAGACCATCAAATTAAGCTCAATGGTTACCGGATCGAATTGAATGAACTGAATGCATTTATCGGTGCACGAATCAAGGGGACATTTTATCTTCATCCGGATAACCACTGAATAAACCCGAACGTTTGCTATTATTCTTGGACGTATCGGAAGAGATGGATTTGGAGAGGTTGAAGACCGACCTGAAACAATCGTTTCCCAATTACATGCAGCCAACAGTTGTTCGCGTTGAACGCATCCCGCTCAACGAAAATAGTAAGGTGGACGTAGCCGGGTTGATGAAAAGCGTGCAATAAACGATCTACCGAAGGCACTTCCCTAAAGCACAACAACAGACAATACTGCAATCATCCCATACGTCGAAGCATGAATTGAATTCAAACTGAGAATATTCGAATATTATTCAGAATAGCAATGATGCATTCGAAGAAAAAGCGTACCTTTGCAGCGTTATAACGCGGAAAATCCGCAGACTACATAAGAATTATTGAAACAATATTGGCATGTATTTAGTTTCCAAAACGAAGAAAGAAATCTTCAAAAAACACGGAGGGTCAGAAACAAACACGGGCTCCGCGGAAGGACAGATAGCATTGTTCACGTATCGAATTTCTCACTTGACTGAGCATTTGAAGAAAAACCGTAAGGATTACGGAACGCAGCGTGCACTGCAATTGTTGGTAGGTAAGCGTCGTAGCTTGCTTGATTATCTGAAAGCAAAAGATATCGAAAGATATCGTGCAATTGTAAAAGAGCTCAAGCTTCGTCGCTAAGCAATTTTGCAAATACATTTTAGAAAGAGGGGGCAGTCGAATTCGTTCGGGTGCCTTTATTTATGTATGTGCGTTTCGGAAACCTCAACGCATATGCAACGTTAGGTCAGAGGTTTGAGAGAGTGGCAAAACGCTCGAAATGTGACACAAATAAAATAGTAAACAATTAAAAATGAATATAGGAATAACAAAGTCCATCATTACCGGAGGTAAAGAAATCTCCATCGAGACGGGAAAGTTGGCGAAGCAAGCCGACGGCTCGGTAGTGTTACGAATGGGCGACACAATGATTCTGGCAACAGTAGTATCTTCGCCAGATGCCAGAGAAGGAGTAGATTTCCTTCCCCTGACAGTTGATTACAAAGAAAAATTTGCAGCAGATGGACGAATCCCGGGAGGGTTCTTCCGTCGTGAAGCGCGGCCATCCGAGCGGGAAATCATCGTGATGCGTATCGTTGACCGGGCGTTGCGTCCACTCTTCCCGGACGACTACCACGCGGAAGTTCAGGTAATGCTGCAATTGATTGCATATGACGGGGTGAACAGCCCGGATGCCCTGGTTGGTTTCGCAGCATCAACAGCCATTGCGATTTCAGACATTCCGTTCAACGGACCGATGTCAGAAGTGCGGGTAGGTCGTATCGACGGACAATTCGTTATCAACCCTACACTCGAAGAAATGGGGCAGTCAGACATTGATTGTATCATTGCTGGTACCATCGACAACATCGTGATGTTGGAAGGTGAAATGCTCGAAGTTTCCGAAGCGGAAATGGTAGAGGTAATCAAAGTAGCTCACGATGCCATCAAAGAGCAATGTCAATTCCAGTTGGATTTGGCAGCTGAGGTTCCATCATCGAGCCCGAAACGCGAGTATTCTCACGAAGATCACAACGAAGAAGTACGTGAAAAGGTAATGGCATTTGCTTACGATAAGTGCCGTGAGGTAGCTAAGCAGGGAATCGCTTCGAAAGAAAAGCGTGCAGAGTTGTTTGGTGCAATCAAAGAAGAGTTGATTGAATCCCATACAGAAGAAGAACTTGAGGAGATTGGGCACTACATTCCGGTATACTTCAAGCAAGCGATGAAAAAAGCAGTTCGTGATACAATGCTGAACGATCAAGTTCGATTGGACGGACGAGACTTTGACGAAATTCGCCCGATTTGGTGCGAGGTTGACTACTTGCCCATGGTTCACGGATCTGCCGTATTTACGCGCG
>JAURNA010000198.1 GCA_030830385.1 Crocinitomicaceae bacterium
ATTGGATTGCGGGCTTTTCGATCACACGATAGAACACGTATGCTCCCACCAAACTAACCACAAACGCTGGAAGAATAATCCACCAATCACTCTGTCCCACATGTTCCTCTCTCGACATAAAGTACAAGAACCAGCCTCCAAATACCCCATGTGTGAGGTAGAGCGAATACGAGAAATTTCCAATCCAATTCGACACTTTCCAGTTGGGTTTAAGCCAAAGGAACATCGCAATTCCCACCAGGGCGATCAGCAAATCTTCAGGAACGTAGTTCCGGGCGAGCAATGCAATTACCAGCGAAAGTGCGACCCACAGGTGCACTTTGTGCCCTTCTCTCACGACATCGCACACGAGAATTCCAACGATGAAAAAGGGTGCATTTACCAAAACACTATACTCCGTTTGAGTGAAATATCCCCCCACCAACCAGGCCGCCATCGTTCCGTATTTCAAAAAGAGGTTCTTTCTCAGAAAGGGGTACAACAGGCCGATTAGTATATAAAACTGGAATTCGACACTGAGGGTTACAAACACGGGGTTGATCCAACTCGTTCCCTCAAAGACACCGACCATGAAAAACAGGTTGGCTACGATGTTGTTCCCGTCAAAAGTGGGATCGTGTTCCCAAAAGAAGGCCAGAACGAAATTCACCCATAGAATCAACGCTATGGCACCCCAATACGCGGGCATGATGCGTATTATTCGCTTCCACATGTATCGGAAATAATCCCTGATCACGTAGTTTTTCCTGTCGAGCGAATAAACAATCAGGAATCCGGAGATCAGGTAAAACAGTTCAACTCCCTGTGCTCCGTATTCAGAAATTTCACGAAGACTTTCGCTCTGCACGATGAAGGATGATCCGTTGTGAAAACTGATAAAATGGAACGTCAATACGACCAATGCGGCAATTGCACGTAAGGTTTCTATGAATGCTATGTATCCAGAATCTGTCTTCACCGAAAAAATGTAGCCACAAAAAACGCCAATTCCCCTGAGCTCTGCAAATTCACCTGGCTGGATTTGTATCTTTGCGTGTGCCGAATTCCAAGCATTTTTTAATTGTGGGAGGAGGAATCAGTGGACTCTCTGTATCCGTTCGCCTGCTTCATCGAGGATGTGATGTTACCTTGATTGACTCAGGCGTTAACCACTCTTCGCGAGTAGCCGCAGGGATGATTAACCCCCTCGTTTTTCGCAGAATGAACCGAAGCTGGCGTGCCGGGGAGTGCCTGGATAGTCTTCGATCGTTTTACCCAGATCTGGAATCAGAAACGGCCACTCCGTTTTTCTCTTCCGTTCCATTGCGGCGTATTTTTTCTTCGGATCAGGAACGCAGGTATTGGTTAGAAAAGCAACATCTTGCTGAATTTCGGGAGTTCATGAACGTGGTGACGGCAGAAGACGATGCGTTCGATGTGGTACCGTCCCCTTTCGGTTCAGGGCGTGTTAAAAACGTATACGCCATCAATACACGGGCCTTTTTACCATCCGTTCGCTCCTACGTGGCCCGTCACGGCCGGGTGATTACATCGTCTTTCGATTACAATTCGCTGAGTGAATCTTCATATAACGGCGTCAATTACGATGGTGTCATCTTCTGCGAAGGACATCAGGGAGTTCACAATCCCTGGTTTCAATTTCTTCCGCTGAGTCAGACCAAAGGTGAAATAATAACCATTCGTGCAACTACGCTTCCGGACGGACATTCGCTCAATCGAAAATGTTTCATGCTTCCCCTGGGTAATCAAACCTTTAAGGTAGGCTCTACCTACAACTGGAACGATCCCACCACTCAACCCACCGAAGAAGGCAAGCAACAGATTCTCGACAAACTTTCGTATCTGATCCGTGAAGCGGTAACGGTACTAGACCATGAGGCAGGTATTCGACCGACAACACCAGACAGGCGCGCGTTTATCGGCACCCATCCCGAACATCCGAATTATCATGTTTTCAATGGATTGGGAACGAAAGGCTATCTCATTGCTCCGCTACTTTCTGAAGAGTTTGTGTCCTTTCTTTTGGACGGAACGCCCCTGCATGAAGAAGTCCGTATCAAGCGTTTTTACCCGGGAAGATAATTCGTACTTTTGTGGTAGTAATTGACAAAAACGTTTCAAGAATGTACCCACCAGAACTTGTACAGCCCATGAAAGATGACCTGACCAATGTTGGGTTTAATCAATTGACAACTCCAGAGGATGTTGATGAAATCATTGAAAACAGTGGTGAAAGCCTCTTGTTGGTCGTGAACTCAGTTTGTGGATGTGCCGCAGGAAATATGCGACCCGGAGTAAAGTTGTCGCTTCAAAACGATAAAGTTCCAACAACACTTGCAACTGTTTTTGCAGGAGTTGACGGAGAAGCAACGGCTCAGGCACGCAAATACTTCTTGCCTTACCCTCCATCTTCCCCTTCGGTGGCCCTTTTCAAAGATGGCAAGTTGGCGCATTTCCTTGAGCGTCACCACATCGAAGGAGGAACCGCTGAAATGATTGCAGAAAACCTTAGAGAAGCCTACAACGAGTTGTTTTAATTCTTCTCTATACGTCATTCACCCGTATATTAGAGAACTCGCATGCCGAGGCTCCCGAAGTATGCGGGTTTTTATGCTCCAAACCGAGAAACGATTACAACACTTCGAGCAGTTCGACCTCAAAAACCATAACTGCATTCGCGCGAATGCCGCCAGGGGGATCGGACCCATATGCCAGTGCAGAGGGAATGAGTAACACGCCGGATCCGCCTTCTTTGAAGTACGGTATGCCTTCTGTCCATCCTTTGATGACATTTTGCAGGTTGAATTCAATTCCCTCGGGAGAACTTTGGTCGAAGAGGTTTCCATCGAGATAGTAGCCGGTGTATGCAACGCGCACGTCTGAGTTTTCATTGCACGGTGCTCCGGTTCCCTGCACATTCACAATGTAGTAGAGTCCGGACTCCGTTTTTGTTGCCGTTAATCCATTGTCTGTGAGGTATTCCCGGATCAACTGGTCATCTTCCGATGCTTGTTTTTCCGCTTTTTTCTTGGCACATCCGACAAAAAGAAGTGCTAGAAATCCAAGCAGAACCACTCCGCTTCGTCTCATAATTCGTCGGTTATTTTTTTACTCATTGGATTGACCTGTGATCGGAAGTGTTCTACAAAATTCCCTTGTTCGTCGATGAGAAATTTCTCGAAATTCCAACGCACAATGGAGTCCTCTTCACCATTCAACGCTTCACTTGTGAGCCACTCGTAAATAGGATGCTGACTCTCTCCTTTTACGTCAATTTTCGATGCC
>JAURNA010000199.1 GCA_030830385.1 Crocinitomicaceae bacterium
ACGGAGCGCACAATTACCATCCGTTGGGCGTTGTTCTCTCAAAAGGTAAAGGAGTTCATGTCTGGGATGTGGAAGGAAAGCAATACTACGATTTTCTTGCAGCGTATTCAGCGGTGAATCAAGGGCATTGTCACCCAAAGATCATCGGGGCAATGGTAGAACAGGCAAAAACACTCACACTTACCTCACGCGCATTTTACAACGATGCACTCGGTCCTTACGAGAAGTTCGTTACGGAATACTTTGGATTTGATAAGGTATTGCCAATGAACACAGGAGCTGAAGCAGTGGAAACAGCGATTAAATTGTGTCGCAAGTGGGCGTACGAAAAGAAAGGAATCAACGAGAATGAAGCGAAGATTATCGTGTGCGATGGAAATTTTCACGGGCGCACAACGACGATTATTTCCTTCTCCAACGATCCGGATGCGAACAAGAACTTTGGACCGTATACACCCGGATTTATTCGGATTCCATACGACGATCTAAATGCGTTGGAGGAAGCATTGAAACAAGACAGTGTAGCTGGATTTCTCGTAGAGCCAATCCAGGGAGAAGCAGGAGTTTACGTCCCTTCTGAGGGATACCTGAAGTCCGCAAAAATACTGTGCGAAAACGCAGGAGTATTGTTCCTGGCAGATGAGGTGCAAACCGGAATCGCGCGAACCGGAAAGTTACTGGCTGTAGATCACGAAGATGTTCAACCGGATATTCTAATTCTTGGAAAAGCGATTTCCGGAGGAGCCTATCCCGTGTCTGCAGTGCTTGCAAACGATGAAATTATGATGGTCATCAAGCCCGGTCAGCATGGCTCTACTTTCGGGGGGAACCCGGTTGCTGCAAAAGTAGCCGTGGCTGCTCTTGAAGTTGTTCGTGATGAACATTTAGCAGAAAATGCAGAAGAGCTCGGACAATTGTTTCGCAGCGAAATGCAGCGCATTATAGATCAGACTGATCTGGTGGTGAAAGTGCGAGGTAAAGGGTTGTTAAATGCGATCATTGTGAACGATTCACCGGATAGCGATACGGCATGGAACCTTTGTGTAGCCCTGAAAGAAAACGGACTCCTTGCGAAACCAACACACGGAAACATCATTCGTTTTGCCCCGCCTCTTGTAATGAACAAAGAGCAATTGATGGAGTGCGTTGCCATCATTGAAAAAACAATCATGCACTTCACCAAATAAGCGAAGTATTCAATAAATGCTTAAGTCCTACCGGAGACGTTCCCGTATACATATTCGCGGACATCGTTCCCGGTGTACACAGAGGTTCTTTGCCAACTTGAAGTCCAAAGGCCTGACGGGCTTTCGTGGTAGGTAAAGGCACGCCGGCCATTTGAACTCCGCCCGCGCGAAAGGTCAGTTCCGCGTTCGATAATCTGCTTTTGAGCATGGAACCCGAAAGCAGGGGTAAAAGCATTACCAGAACGACAAAAATGAACCGTTTCACAATTAGGGCTCTTATTAGTAAAACGCGGATATTCAAAAAGGTAACAGAAAAAATTTCATGAAAGCTGTTCCGGCACCATTCATTGGGCAATTCAACCACATAAAAACAGGCAATTAACGTATATTTGTGATCCATGTAAAAATCAGTTCAATTGAGTGGAAAAATTAAATTTGGAACAGACGGCTGGAGAGCAATTATAGCCGATCAGTATACAGTTGACAACGTAGCTCGCGTCTCGCTGGCCACCTCAAGATGGTTGAAGCAAAACTACGATCATCCTTCGGTAATCATCGGACATGATTGTCGCTTCGCCGGAGAATTATTCATGCACACAGCGGCTAAAATCTTCGTTCATCAGGGAATTTCAGTGAAGATGGCAGAAGGATTCGTTTCAACGCCAATGGTATCACTCGGTGCCGTAAAACTCGAATGTTCGGTTGGTGTGGTGATCACGGCAAGCCACAACCCCCCGGGATACAACGGATTTAAACTAAAATCCCACCACGGCGGCCCGTTGTCACCTCAAAAAGTCCAGGAAATCGAAGACATTATTCCCGATGAACACGGCTTGAACCTCGGGCAAATTTCCCTGGAATCTCCACTGCTTGAGATTGTTGACCTTGAGACAATGTACGTAGATCACGCACGCTCAAAGTTCGACCTTGAAGCGATCGAAAATTCGGGCATGAAACTGGTTTACGACGCTATGTGGGGAGCAGGACAGCGAGCGATGAAACGACTTTTGCCGAACATTGATTTTCTCCACTGTGAACACAACCCATCGTTTATGGGACAGGCACCAGAGCCAATTGCGAAAAACCTACAGGAATTGGAATCCTTCATCAAAGAGCGGGGAGATATTGATTGTGCTCTTGCTACAGATGGAGATGCAGATCGCATTGGACTGTACAATGGAAAAGGTGAATTTATCGATTCTCATCATATCATACTGCTGCTGATTCACTACCTGGCCAAGTACAAGGGAATGGACGGAAAAGTAGCCGTCGCATTCAGTGCTACGCCAAAAGTAGGACGCATGGCAAGCCATTATGGATTCGACTACGATGTGGTAAAAATCGGGTTCAAGTACATCGCCGGAATCATGGTAGAACAGGACGTTCTCGTTGGAGGAGAAGAATCCGGGGGAATCGCAACCAAAGGTCATATCCCTGAGCGTGATGGAATCTGGATGGGACTGATCATCTGGGAATTCATGGCAAAATCCGGAAAAACACTTGATGATTTGATTGCCGAAGTGTACGAGATTGTGGGAAGTTTCAAGTTCGAACGAAGCGATTTGCACATCACAGAAGATCTCAAACAAAAAATCATTGACAAATGCAAAAATGATGAGTACAAAGCATTTGGAGATTACGCCGTAGATCGCATAGAAACCATTGACGGATTCAAGTATTTCTTTGATGATGATCGATGGGTAATGATTCGTCCATCCGGTACAGAACCTGTTTTACGCATTTATGCTGAGGCACCAACACTGGATGAAGTACGTGTGATTTTGAAGATGACGGAAGACACAATCTGCAATTAGATGCCGCACAACCGGACTTTCAGTTGATTCGATCATGCGATAATCCAAAATAACCAGCACTTATGAGTTCAACCATCGGTACCTTATTTCGACTGACAACGTTCGGTGAATCACACGGGAAGGCAATCGGGGGAGTCATAGATGGCATGCCCGCTGGGATTGAGTTGGATCTTGAAGCAATTCAACGTGAACTGGACAGACGTCGACCGGGGCAATCGGCAATCGTAACGCAGCGCAAGGAATCGGATACAGTTGAATTTCTTTCAGGCGTTTTTGAAGGAAAAACGACGGGTACACCGATCGGATTCGTGATTCCAAACAATGATCAACGATCAGGAGATTACGATCAGCTGAAAGATGTCTTTCGTCCGTCACATGCAGATTTCACCTACGAAAAAAAATACGGACACCGTGATTATCGCGGAGGAGGTCGATCCTCAGCACGGGAAACGGCGTGCAGAGTCGTAGCAGGAGCATTGGCACGTCAAGCCCTGGAAAAATACGGAATTGATGTATTTGCATATGTGGATCAAATCGGTCCGTTGGAGATGCAGGGAGAAGTTGATCGGGCTGAAATTGAAAAAAACCCTGTTCGTTGCGCAAATGCAGACGATGCACGAAGAATGGAAGACCTCGTACGGGTGGTCCGGAAAGACGGAGATACGATCGGAGGAAGTGTACGTTGTGAGATTCACGGTTTACCTGTAGGATTGGGCGAACCCGTTTTTGACAAATTACACGCGTCTCTTGGCCATGCGATCCTCTCGATTAATGCTGTGAAAGGAATCGAATTCGGTTCGGGTTTTGAAGCAATTGAGATGAGAGGTTCGGAACACAACGATCGCATTTTGCCCGATGGAACCACTGAAACGAACTACTCCGGAGGTATTCAGGGAGGAATATCCAATGGAATGCCCGTTCATTTCCGAACCGCATTCAAACCGGTCGCAACGATCGTAAAAGATCAACAATCCATCGGCAAAGATGGAAACGAAGTCATAGTTTCAGGAAAGGGACGCCATGATCCGTGTGTGGTTCCAAGAGCGGTTCCCATTGTTGAAGCAATGGCATTGCTTGTGATCATGGATTTCTATTTGCGTTATCAGGCAATGCGCCACCATTCCTAAAGAAAACGCTGCATAATTACGATGTCCAGCCAACGGTTGAATTTGTACCCCACTTCGCGCATTTCACCCACAACTTCGAAACCGAGTTTGGCGTGAAATCCAATGCTATCCCGGTTAGAAGCATCGACAACACCGATCATGGAATGAATATTTTGTTCCCGGGCCAGTTCGATGAGTCGCTCCATTAACCCGATCCCAATTCCTTTTCCTCGTGCTTCCGGAATGAGGTAAACAGAATGCTCCATCGTGAATTGATATCCAATTTTCCTCCGAAATGGATCGTAGGTCGCAAATCCAAGCATTTTTCCATTCTCCTCTGCGGCAATTACCGGTCGACCTTTGGCCTTTTTTTCCTCGAACCATTCTTGAATTTCCTCTTCGGACATTGGATCGTAGGAGTAGTTACTGGTTCCGTGCACAATTTCGTCGTTGAAAATCGACAAAATCACCGGCAAATCCTCAATATTGGCATCCCGAATGTTCATCGCCAGGTATACCCCTTGAGAATTTTTGGCTTTTCGTAGCGATACGTGTCAAAACAGATGCCCCCCAACTGCTTAGCCCCTTCAGTGCGAATACGATCGGTTACCGTTTTTTCCTTTCCCGTTCGCGGGTACTTTTTATCAGCACCATAATAAGACGCCCCGTTTCCGGATTTCTCGTAATGAACGGTTTCTCCGCTCGAACCTTTCAGGTGGCTCAGATAGGTCATGATTTCCGCTGGCATATCGCCGCCTCCCGCTTTGATTGGGTTCTTTGATTTAAAACCATAGCTGCCTCCGGCTACCAATGTATCGATGGAAAGGGTATCGAACCGGGCATTACTCTGAACGACAAACAACGCAAACAAAAGAGGAAAAAGGTAGATTTTCATGAGCCTTTTTTCTAAAATTAATTGAACGGTACAGATTACGCAAGATTTATGGGGTTCTATTCCGAATCGAACTATCTTTGTTTAAAATTACATCCATGATACAACGCGTTCAAACGCTTTACTTGAGCATGGCGTTCATCTTGCTCGTGATTGTTGCTACAGGAGTAACCTTCTTCAGCTACGTCGCGGACGGTGTTCGTTATTCGTTCGATGCTTTTGGAATTACGCATGCAAATGTCGAGACCGGTGAGTTAATAGGGCATACAGACACGTTTGCATTTATCGGGATCATTACCCTGGGACTCATGTGTGTGGCAACCGTACTTTCATACAAGGCATTGGATCGCCAGTTGAAAACAGGACGCATTTTGTTTTTCCTCTATTTTCTGGCTGTGATCGGAGTGGTGCTCGCGAGCATTATGGGTGACAAGTTCCTCGGTGTTGAAGCCGGTGTTCGTGAAATGGGCCTCGGATTTGTTCTTTTCATCGCCGGATTCCCGTTTACATTCCTTGCGAATCTGGGCATCAAGCGAGATAAACGCGTTCTGGATTCCCTGGATCGCCTGCGCTAATATGAATTACCTCTCGGTAGAAGAAATTTCCAAGTCCTTTGGAGACCGCGTTCTCTTCGAAGGCGTAACCTTTGGGATTGATCAGGGTCAAAAAGTCGCAATCGTAGCAAAAAATGGTCACGGTAAAACCACCTTGCTTCAATGCCTGATCGGAACGCAGCCCACGGATTCCGGTCGTGTTGTATTTCGCAAAGGAATTCGCATTGCCTACATGGAACAGGGCGATCAACTCAATCCTGATCATACGATCATTGAAGAAGTATATGCCCACGACCTGCCCGAGTTAAACGCGCTCAAAGACTATACGACCGCCTTGCAAAACAACGATGAGAAGTTGATGGAAAAGGCATTTGCAGAGGTGAATGAACGGAATGCCTGGGATATCGAAGTACGTGTGAATCAGACGTTGTCTATACTGAAATTGGACGATCCGAAACAAAAAATTGCCACCTTATCAGGAGGACAAAAGAAACGCGTTGCCCTGGCCAAAGTATTGATTGCTGAGCCTGACTTTCTGATTCTGGATGAGCCTACTAACCATTTGGATCTGGATATGATTGAGTGGTTGGAAGAGATTCTTTCCACGTCTTCCGCGACGATTTTGATGGTTACTCACGACCGTTATTTCCTGGAGGTGATCTGCGATTCCATCATCGAGCTGGAGAACAAACAGACGTACAAGTACAAAGGGAATTTCTCATACTACCTTGAGAAGAAAGCCGAGCTGGAAGAGCAGACGATGGCCACCATCGAAAAGGCGAAGAACCAGTTCCGGAAGGAGTTGGAATGGATGAGACGCCAGCCCAAAGCGCGGGGTACCAAGCAAAAAGCCCGGCAAGATGCGTTTTACGAGACGAAAAAAGTGGCCCGGCAACGCATGGACAAAGACGAGCTGGATATTCCGGTTAAAATGGAACGACTCGGTTCCAAAATCCTTGAGTTGCATCGGATAGGGAAAGCTTTTGGCGAGAAACGAATTCTGCATGATTTCTCGTACGTTTTCAAGCGGAAGGAACGCGTTGGAATTGTTGGAAACAACGGCTCGGGAAAATCGACCTTTTTGAAAATGATTATGGGGCAGGAAGCTCCGGACAAAGGAAAGATTGTTATCGGCGATACGGTCATTTTTGGATACTACGATCAGGAAATGCCCCAATATCCCGATGATAAGAAGGTCATCGATATCGTTCGGGACATTGCGGAGTTCATTCCGTTGGAGAAAGGACGGCAAATGTCTGCGGCGCACTTGCTGGAAACGTTTCTCTTTCCCCGCGATATGCACTACAACTATGTACATAAGCTGAGTGGAGGGGAAAAGCGACGATTGAAATTGCTCACAGTATTGATCCGGAATCCCAATTTCCTGATCCTCGATGAGCCTACGAACGATCTGGATATTTTCGTATTGGGCGTGCTTGAGGATTATTTGAGGAGCTTTCAGGGCTGCCTGATTGTCGTTTCCCACGATCGTTACTTCATGGATAAAATGGTGGATCACCTTTTCGCTTTTGATGGCGAAGGAGAGATTCGTGACCTGACCGGTAATTATGAAGTATTCCGAAAACGGAAGATAGAGGAGGAACGCCAACGAAAGCGAGCCGTGCGTTCCACGACTGTTGTTGAGCAAAAGCTGACGAAGAGCGAAGAAAAGCGAAAGCTAAGCTATAAAGAACAGCAGGAGTTCAGTGGGCTGGAAGGTGAATTGGAGGCTCTTGAAGAAGAAAAGGAGCAGCTTTCTCTCAAGTTGAGCGATGCATCACTGGATGGTGAAGCACTCAATGCTGCCGGAAAGCGCCTGAGTGAAGTGGTGCAGTTAATCGAGCAAAAAACCGATCGCTGGCTCGAACTTTCGGAATTCGCTTAGTCGTAAATCCGCTTGAAGTTTTTGATACGCTGACCTTTCAATTCCCCATTGCAGTACCTCTGTTTTAGTGTGTAACTGAGCGAAGCACTGTGGTGATTGTACGTCAGTTTTCCAGATAATTTCCCTTTTGCGAATCGTGCGTTCATCCGAACGTTTCCGTTGAGATCATACCAGGTAGATTTTCCATGCAAGAGGTGATTTTTGTACTTTACGGAAGCCGCTACATTTTCGGATTCATCCAGTCGTTCAATCCTTCCATTGCGCGGTGACTCGTTGCTATGTGCGAGTTTTTCTTCAAAAATCAGAAGATGTGCATCCGTACCTGAGAATTCCTGAACCGATTCGATAAAATTAAATTGATAGATTTTGTAGAACCCACGCGTGCTCCACTGCCCACCCGTACCTTTCGAAATCATTGGGATGTTCAGGGATGTCAGTGCGTATTGATCCCGGTCAAAGGTTCCTGTATCGTACCTTTTGGGCAAATTGATTTCGATGCGCTGGGTGAGCATGCCATTTTGTACAAACAGCAGGTACAAATCTTGTCGAAAATCATAGGGAAATGTATGATCAAATTCCCCTGGTTTCAACTCGGTCATTCGAATTTTGGTACCTCCCCATCCAACGTACAGTACGATAGGGTACTCGTCTTCAGATGAAGTGATTGTGCCGCGTATGCGAATTTTTGGATATTGATTGGCGAGTGAATCATCTCCCAAACGCACCACATAAGTACGCTTCCATTGACAGACAGAATCGCATACACCGGCGCCAATAACGCGATCCAGCAATACTTTATGTCCGGCGTTATTCATATGAATACCATCTCCTGAATCGAATGTATCCCGCAACCCATTCTCTGAATCCGGAAATCCACTCCAGAAATCAATGTATCCATCCGGGAAGTGCGCGATGATGGAATCTTTTACAGCAAACTGCTCATTGCGTTGCCATTCCTGCGAAAAATCGCGGGGTTGAGTCGTACAAATGAAAATGGGGATTCCTTCTTCCTCGGCCAATCGCTTCATCGTGTGGAAATTGAAGAGCTGTTCGTGTGCTTTGAACTCAGAACTCACGTCGTTGGAAGGAAGGTTTACAATGATTCCATCGGGGCAATAGGAAAGTGCTTTCGTGATGTTGCGCTCAGCATCCGGCAACGGACGTTGCGCAGGTGGAGTGAAATCCGAGGGCATCAATTCATAAGTGGAGTAGCCCCCCTTTGCCAGGTTAATGACTTCATTTTTTGGATTTTTATGCGCCAGGTATTCGCGAAATCGCCAAACCCATGCACTGTCTTTTGAAGTTGTTCCATGTCCTGCAGCGGTAGACGATCCGATGACCAAAAATCGAACTGAAGGCATATTGGTTTGGGCTTGAAAACCCAGGGAAATGAATCCGAAACAGGATAATAAGATGAATTTACTCATTGGAATCGATTGAATTGAATGGACTCAAGTGCGATGTTCATTTTAAGGGTGAAACGTACCTTTTCAAGGTAACGAGAATTGCCGAATGAATCGCTCAATTCTTTGCTCATCCAAATTGGGAAATAGATGCCGCCAAATCGGGAAAGTCGTATTCCAATCCCTGTGTTGATTGCTTCTTCTGCCGCGAAACCGTTATGGAAGAGTCCAAAATCAGCGAATACAACAAACAATCGGGGTATTCCGGGTAGCTCGGCTGTGATACTTGCGCTTGCCATCCAATCAGATGTAGTACCGTAAACACTCGTAGTTCGAAATCCGCCCATGTCTTCCATTCTCTGCTGGGAAGCCCAGCCGGAAGCAGCGTTTCGTCCGAAGAAATATTGATCGGCGAACACATCCTGAGCACCGCTCGTTCCGCCGAGCGACATACTGTATTGGTAGCCGGAAAAGTGCTGATCTCCCACGGTGCTTTTGTTGTAATCTGCAATCCAGTACATTCCCGCAAAGCCCCGGAGGTGAATCCAACGATCGTTGCTCTTTCGTACGTATCGAACCGAATAGTTGGTTTCCAGCGTGGACCGACTCATTTGATCGGCGTTTTTAAGGTTGCTGATGTAGTCGTGTTTGAATGTCAGGCGTACTCGATGATCAGGGTGATCCATGTCTACCAGATACTGAACATATGCTCCTCCGTGCTCTATGTGAGTTGGACCGAATTGGTCTTTTCGATACAGTCCCTGAGTGCGAATGCTATGGTCAAAAATGGAGTGCCCGGAGGCGCGCTTTCTCAATTTAGCGAACCAATAAGGAGCTGCCGTGAAATAATAAGACTCATTGCGCACAAAGGTCGAGTCGTGCTTAAACGATTTCACAGAAAGCCCGAATCGCGATAATTTTAAGCGTTTTGGGTAAGTGGTTACCATTATCTCGGAAATTCCCGAAACCATTCTTCTCCCCAAAGAGAACATGGGAGCAACGAAGTAGCCAAACCGGGGAAGGGGGGCACTGAAGTTGTGAAAAGCAGCACCGATCATGAGTTTGTCGTAGATATTTCCGGAAACAACCGGAAGCCAGAATACATTTGTCAGCGTGTCGTGGTTATACCCCGTGCCGAATTGAAGTCGTGTGGGTTCCTTGATTTTGATAAAACCCGTAGTTCTTGCATGGTTATTCTGACGGTTCAGTTCCGGAACTTGACGTTCAGCATCAATGGATACCCGGTTAATGGGTTGTTTGAATTCGATACGGCCTCTTTTCGTACGGGGATGAATCCAGTATGTTTCTACGATGCTATCGTTCCGGAGACCGTGAACCGGCATGGGACCGGCGACATCTCCCCGGTTGCGCACGCGCACAAGTGTGTGCTCTTCGTTTTTTCGAACCGAAGAAATTTTGAAGTCGATTTCTCTCGAATCGGAAATGAGCTCGTCAAACAACCAGCTCAAATCTTTGCCGGTAGATTCGTTCAGGCACGTCAACAGGTCATCGGGTTGAGGGTGTTTAAACTCCCAGGTTCTGTAGTAATGCTGCATTGCCTGATCGAAATTCTCCTCGCCCAAATAGGCCTTTAGGTAATGAAATACCAGCCCTGTTTTTTGGTACATGGTGATACCGTAGTTCAGGGAGCTGAACTCGGGAGAAGGAGTTTCAATCGCTTGATCTTCTCCCAACGAAGCCAACATCCGGCAGGAAAGATGAGCATTGTCCTGGTAGTTCATTCCGCTCAAACGAGCAAAAAGAGAAAGAAATCCATCGGTGGTGTAATCCGGGTACTTCGTCATGATGTAACGGATTTCATTGTGGGTATTCAGTCCCTCGTCCATCCATCCGTGTATGCGTTCATTCGAACCGAGCTGTCCGTAAAACCAGTTGTGACCGACTTCGTGTACAATAACGACTTCCAAATCGAAAGTGTCGGATGAATTGCCAATGACCGTAACGGTTGGATATTCCATTCCTCCACCCGCACTAATGGTGCCGTCCACAGCGGTGACGTTGTTGTAGGGATAGTCGCCATTCCAGAGTGAGTAGTAGTACGTTCCATCTTGAATGTATTCAACCGATTTTTTCCAGAGGAGAGCATTTTCAGGTGTAAACAGGGCCCATGTATGTACAGTTCGCCCGCTGTGTGGAAGTTTCATGTCTCCTTTTAAAACGGCATAGCGTTTGTCTGCAAACCATGCAAAGTCGTGTACATTTTTCTGAACAAATCGCAGTGTTTTCCAATTGTCATCAGACCGTCCGAGGGACTTAGCATTTGGAATGTCATCGGTACTCCATTCAGCGCTTTCAAAACGTAAACTGATTTCAGTCTGTTCAGCGAGTTGTTTCAGAAAGTTGAGCTCTTCCTCGTTTTGGAGGTCACCTGTGGCGCCAACTACGTAGGTTTCCGGAAGCGTGATACTGACGTCAAAGGAACCATATTCAGAATAAAACTCTCCCTGATTGAGGTAGGGGAAATCGTGCCATCCGTCTTTGTCATATACCGCTGGTTTCGGATACCACTGTGTAATTTGATACGATTGTTCGATATGGCCGAGACGGGAAATTTCTCCGGATGGAAGCTTGACCGTAAATGGCGTTTGAATCGTACATTTTTCTCCGGGTGCGAGAGGTGTGTTCAAGGTGATGATGCCTATGTCGATGTGATCCGGATGATAGTCCCACGAAACCGTTTCTCCATTGACGGTAAAATCAAGTGAATCCATCCATCCCTTGAGGCTGTCTGCACCAAAATGAAGGAGCGTATTGCCATCCATGTAGAGTTGCTTTGCAAGTTCCGTATGCTTGTTCTTGTAGGCATTTGGCCATAAATGCATGCGGATTTCGCTCAGAACATCGGGGGATTTGTTGATGTACTCGATCGTTTCGGTCCCGTGAAGCATATGCAGCGTATCGTTGAGCCGAACATCTATCACGTAGTTCACTTCTTGCTGGAAATAGTCCTGACTAATCGCACCAAAGCTGATCAATCCAAAAAGAAGTGAGGATATGCGCATTATGATTTTTTGAAGTAAAGATAAAATCCTCCTTCAAATCATTTGCGTTCAGATGATTATTTACAATGAATGGAACGAATGTGGTTCCTGTCTAATCCTGTCTAATGAATTTGCTCTTCAACCGGTTCTTCCTCGATCGGGAACAATTTCTCTGCATCTTTTTGTCCCTGTTTACGATCCAAAAAATCTTCGAGTTGTGAGATGGATAAGCCTTTTCCAATGACCTTCTTGTCTTTATCCAGAATGATCACCTTTGGTGTGGAATATATGTCGAAAGTCTTCTGGTAGTTCAATGATTCGACCGTGGTGTACCTCAACAACGGAAGGGCGTCTTTCTGTGCAACGTTGTAAAGGCTGTCCGTTACGGCAACATTAATAAATTGCAAGTTGTGTTTGCGAATGAATGTTTTCCATTTTTCAAAATCTTCACCAACGGCTTTTCCGACTGCAAAAATTTCGATTCCTCTTTCGGCGAATTTCTTTTCGTAGAGAGTTTGTAGCTTCGGAGTAATTTTCTTGCAGTGACCGCATTCCGGATCCCAGAAGTAAAGCAGTGTATACTCGCAGTCGAGGCTGTAGTAATCGCGCCAGACTCGGTTCGTAGAATCGAGCAGAAGAATATTTGGCGGTTTAGCGTCCATAACGAGGTTGGTCAAAATTTCGGTGCGATCACAGAGTTCGACCAATTTGTTGTCCGGCATCCAGAACGCTTTCGGTCTGCCCGAACCATCGGACGCACAGTAATAGCGATCGGCCATCTTTACAAAAACCTTGTCCATCCCCATAATTTTGCTCTTCTCGTAGTTGCTTGTAATCCAGGAGACACAGTATTGATACATGTCGGAGGACGGATCCAGTTGATCGCAGAGCCAATACGCCCAGTAAATTACGGAATCCCAGTGCTGGAATACCATTTGTTTACTCATGAACTTTTCAAGTTTCCCGTGGAAAATGGGCGTTCGTACCAAACGATCATCGCTCAAATCAATATGATCCCAATAGTGTGAACGATAATAACTGAAACGGAAATTGGAATCGAGTATGTTGCCCTGGTCATCCTTCGGAGGTTCCGGAACTTCGATGTCTTGCGACATGAGAGTTAACTTCGCAACGAGCATTTCGCTGTTGTTCTCGATTATGTTGTTTTGGTAGTCAATAACATCCTTGTTGATCTGATCAATCTTATCGGTAATCTTCTCGTATTCTTCGGATTCTTCTTCAAGTTCCTTGCGTTCCGTAACGAGTTGATCTAACCTTCGGCGGTTCCCTGAGATGTATTTGGCATATTCTATGAAGATTTTGTTCTCCTCAGATTTTTTCACTTTGGCATATGCCATCAAATCAACCGTGTTCGATTCGATGTATACATCGGGTTCTCCGTTGTGAATGAATTCGAGCAACTTTTGACCCGGCAGAAACAGGGCAAGAATCCCATGTTTGTTCTTCGATCCGTCAAATTCAACATAACCATCTACTATTTCGGCAGTATCCGCATAATATAGACCTTTACCAAAGTATCGAACCAGGTTTACAGTCGTGTCACTCTGTCCTTCAATTTTGAAGCGAATTTTCTGTGCGTGAACCTGACCGGCTCCGAGCATCACACAGAGAAGAGTCAGTAATCTTATTGTTGCTTTCATATGAATTATAAATGTATACCAATGGCGTGCCAAAAATAAATTTCAAAAGTGGATTAACACATCTTTAACGATTAATATTCGTTAAAGATGCCTTTTCGTGCACTCAAATAGCTGGATATTGCGAAAATGGAGAAGGCTACAACCAGCGAAATAATGCTCCATTCCGTAAATCCGGTATCGATGTACACTCCTCCGGAAGTGAATACATCATCGAGTATGAATTTGAACAACAGGAAGATGCCGAAACCAGCAGCAATGATGCTTGCGAATATGAGGGTGAAATAACGGAAGAATCGGTTGATAATCCGTTTGGGGTGATAGCCAATGCGCATCAGGGTTCGTACTTCGTATGCATTTTTTGTAATCAGCAATTGCAGGTACTGGATCAACACCAGGCCCGAGAGGATAACGGCGATCACAGAGATGCCAAGAACCACTGCGAACAGCGTCCCGACAATGCTTTTCAGACGTCCCACAACCATTTGCGAATTTTTTGATTCCAGACCGCGTTTCTCCATGAGTTTTTCGACAAGTCCAAATTCACTTTCCTTACCGGAAATGATGACTTGTGTGATTTTCTGCGCGGATCCGTCCCCGTATTCGTCGTTTCCGTATTTCATGAATTCGCGCGGAACGAGAATGGATGAAACTTCATTGGTAAAGCCAACAATGCGGCAATTGGCCCATTCCTTTTTGTTGCCGTTCCAAATGGTGAATTTACACTTGATGGTTTTTATGGTTTCATCCGATACCTGCGGAATTCCGCTTGCACTCATGAAGGTGTTCATCATCACCAGGAAGTCGCGCGGCATAATCATCGGGACGTACTCGTCTTCATGGTCCCATTCCCATCCATCGGGTTGAATGTCCAGAAATTGTGGATCAACTGTTTGTACAAAGACATCCGATCGGAAACGGGGAACGAGTTCGTCTGCTGTTTCAAACGAAATATTGAAGTTGTTGGAAATGACGGGTTGCACTTCCTCAATGAAGGGTTCATGTTGTATTTTTTCCAACTCACGTTTGCTGAAATCGGTCTTGGTCAGCCCCAGGGTGGTCCCAGAAGAGATTTTTTTCTGAACAATGAGTGTGTTGGGGCCAAGGATTTCGGATCCTTCGCCAAATTCGTTGACTTTGATGAGGTAGTGAATGGAAGTTACCAGAAAGGTAATTCCCAGCAAGGAACCGATGATAGCCACTGTCAATTGAAGACGATCCTGATTCCGGAAAAGAAGATGGTTCAGCATGGTTATAGTTTTAGTTCCTGATCGTATGAATATCCGTGATTGTCACCCAATGTAGTGAGGATGAATCCTGCGTTTTGAGAGACGGTACGTTCGTGAATAAGCTCAAGGCATTTTTTGCTGTTCTCAACATCAAGGTGAGAAAACGGTTCGTCCATAATGAGCCACTCATAGGGTTGCGCAAGTGCCCGAATGATGGCCACTCGCTGCTGCTGTCCCATAGAGAGCAATCCGCATTGCTGCGTCCATTTATCTCCAATTCCAAGGAGGTCGAGCAAATCTTGCAGTTCATTATCCGTATACGTCCCGGTGAGTTCATTTTTTATGCGGAGATTGTCCGCGACTGTAAGTTTTGGAAACAGCTGCAAATCCTGAAATACGATTGATACGGAAGAAGTGCGAATTTTCGACCAGTCTTCTGGTGAAAGCGATCGGATATCGGTTCCGTTATAGGCCACGGTTCCTTCATAATCACGACGCAAGCCAAAAACGGTCGAGGCAAAGGTGGATTTTCCTTTACCACTTGATGCGTTCAATAAGATGCGTTTTCCACCTTCCATCAAAACCTGAT
>JAURNA010000200.1 GCA_030830385.1 Crocinitomicaceae bacterium
GCTTTGGCGGCTCGATTCCGGCTATCACCACAATTAAGGGTTCTCAATTCGAGAGCCCTTTTTTATTTCCAATGATTTTTATCGAGTAACCAAGAGCTGCACTACCGCTTGCTCAGCCAAAGGCATGCTTTGGCGGTCGCAGATCGTTTTTTATGGATGTAATAATTACAGAGCCAGCTCTGTAGTTTTAATGATCATTCAGCCTCGGCGCGTGACAGTATCGAAAAATCTTAAAAAAACACATACAAAACACCCATTCCAAACCTTGAAAACCAACACAATGGGAAACGGACTTTCTTAGGTGATTTTCGAAAACATCAATGGTAGCTCGAACAACTAGATTACTTCATTCACAACTTCAAAATGCCATCAATACATCACCTTCGTATGCCATCTTCGTGGCCAGTAGACGCGGTAAGCAACATCCTGATGTTCCTCTGATATAGCGGGAGGGGCAACCTTGAGTTTACCGCTTATGTTGGAGCGTTTTTGTTCAACCCCGATTCGTTCGTTGGTCAGTGGGTCGAAATATTCGATCACATAGCGCTTCATGCACTTCAAATGACGAATTTGGATGAAGTCTTTGCCCAATTCCACCGGACGAATGCTGTCGATTTTGTCGTCGTCTCGTGGACGAAGTAAGACGGTATCTTGCCAGGGACCTATGCCGGCAATCATTTCGTAGAGACAGTCGTTTTCTTTCTGCAAATTGTACCAGTAATGGCTACGGTTGTGCATCCAGCCAAATCCGGTTACACCTGTATCGTCGACCATTGAGAAACCTTCCAATGCGTCCTTATTTCGGTAGTCTGCACCTTCACGAGATTGATCCGTGGCTCGAATTTCGCTTTCTGTCCATGGCCATCGCTGGCTCATGTACAATCCATTTGAACCGTCGTAGTGAACCTGCGTATAATTCTCACGCTCAAAATCGATTGCTTCAAAGAATTTTCGAATTCCGGTAAATTCTTCCTTCCAAAGCGCGTGGCGAATGGAGTCGTTACTGAGCCACCAATCGAGTCCCGTTGTTGCTGAACCGCTGCACGCTGAACTCCAGAGATCGTTGTGGAATTTATGGGGAGAACACCGCTCGAATTGTAAGGTAGGATTGATTTCTCCGGGACTTCTGTCGTGAATTACCGTGCCGTATTCATCAAAGATGAACGGTTTGCCGGCAAATTCCAGCGGTAGTTTTTTCATGGTACGATTTCCATTGGTTCCCATGGTAAAATTACGAACAGCCTCCCAGATGGTTAAACAATTACGGTTTCTGAAAATACCACCGTTCTGGGTTCGTTGTGGTTGGTTTGGGTCTGCCAGCTGAAAACTATACGCGTGAATTCCCGTGTAATCAATGTAGGGACTTTCAAAGATTTCCATACGGTCTACTGCACAAACGGTTTCTCTTCCTGAATTCCCGACGATTGCGACACTCGTGGGGTGCGGATCGAGCAGTGTTGTATCCATGTAGGCCGCCATTTCATCAATCCAGCTGTGAATGGCCTCTCGTTGAGGAGTGAGCGTGTCCTGATAATAATGTCCGTATCCTCCCACATCGTTGATTTCACTCATGAGTTGCCAACCGGCAATCGCACTGGAATATCCCCAGCGAGAAACGACATAGCGCAAGTAGTTTTTGTAATGATCTCTGGCCATTGGATGAGAGAAAAAATCCTCAGGAGAAGTAATGCCAATGGGGGGTTCAGAAGGATATTGGGTAGGGTGTGCGTCATCGTTGTACGGAGAATGAAGCCATCCCGAACGATTTTGATAATGAAAATTATCGATGGTGTGCTTTTCGGCAAAAAACTCGTGCTGTATGCGCAAACAATAAATGAAGCACAACTCCTCAGCACTGCAATGGTCGGCGAGACGATCAAGGAACCAGGCATGATCGCGACGGGATTGGTAGTTGCCAAGTGCGTCAACCTCCATTTGCAATGACCATTCGCAGGCAACCAGGCGCGTGAAATTGCCCCCGGCCCCTTTCAGGAGATCGAAATAGTCCGTGAGCTCGTTATTCAATCGCTTGAAATCCGATTTGTGATGGAAATTCGACCCGTCCGGCCATTCGGTCCAAGGGATGCATTGGCCCACACCGAAGAAACTTTCTTTCGTTTTTGCATGACGGAAATGATACCCGTTGCGCCCTATTTCGAGATAACCCCGATGCTCAGATGGAACGACCTCGAACCCAAATTCACCGAAAAACACCAATGTATCTTCGATCCGAATTTCAAAAAATACCCTGTGATGGCCCAGGTCTTTCGGTGCATAGCGAAAACGAAAGGGATAGGAAGTAGTATCATCTTTGAATTGCGTACCAACGATTTTCTGCGGAGTATAATAGAATGCTTCCGTTCTGCCTACGACGCTGTCCTCTATTTTCATCCAAGCGATGCAGGCGATATCGTGACGATTGTATGGGTTCAAGCCTGCGCCATTGGATTTGATCCCGTCGAAAAATGAGTTGATTTCCATCCGCAACGCAGGTGGAATTTTAATGCCAACTTCTACTTTTTCATAATGGCGGGCAACTGCGGGCTTTTCCGGTGCGAACCACGCGAGTTCGAAGTCTTCTTCTCCCGGGGAAAGAGCAGGATGCTCGTCGGCCGGAAATGACACATGAGCGAGGTGTTGCGGAGCGGGGTCCGGAGCGTAGTTGATTTGGGAATTAACACCATAAGAAAGGCCTGCGGCAAAAACTAAGGTGACGGGATGCAATGATTGTTTCATCATGATAAAAAGGAATCAATCCGTTCAACATCGTCGGATACTTTCCATACCGCCAGCTGTTTCCCGTCCACCATTTCGCGTAAACAAAAATCGGGTTGTGGAAAATGAAAGGGAGCGATGCACCAATTCAATGGACGCCAATGCCCGGTGATTACGTTTTCATTTTTTATCGTTGGGAAATGGGTCAGGGCAAGAAAGGAAGGCTCCGACAATAACACGCGTCGAAGCAATGTTCGAATTGCTTCGTAGTTCAGATGAACGAGCACATCTCGTACGATCACAACATCACCTTTTGGAAAAGTGGTATCCTCGTCGAGGACATGGAATCGACAAGAAGCAGAACCATAGGTTGCCTCATTCTTTTCGATGAGCTGCGGAACAAGGTCGAAACCGTCATAGCGAAACGCATGCTCGATGAGGGTGTGCATCCAGTTGAAGTCGCCGCACCCAACATCGACAATCGATTGGATGTTGTTTTGAACGATGAAACGCTTAAGTTCTTTGCGCAAGATTCGGGTTGATTCCATGGACGAACCCGGTCCGGACCGGGAGTCCGTTTCAGAATACTGCCAAAATCCCGTTTCGTAAATTTCGGAAAATATGGCTTCACTGCTTTTGGATCCAAAGGGACTCCGATGTCGTTGGATGAGCAGTCGTAAAGACTCAGGAATGACGGCGCGAAGGTGTCTTTTTATCATGTTAAGGGAAAATGTATTTCCAGAAGATCAAAACCCCGGTAGTGGCAGCTCCAATTGCCGCGAGGAGAACGGCTCCGGCAGAAATATCTTTGATGATCATAATCGAACGCTTGCGCTCCATCGTCAATTCATTGCACAGCATTTCGATAGCTGTGTTGAATGCTTCCAATGCTAAAACCAACGCAGAAACCGTTGCAACGAGCGCCCATTCGTACAAAGTGATGCTGTAATAAATACCAGCCAAAATGACAACGATCAGGGCAACGGCATGCACGCGAAAGTTGCGTTCGCTTTTCAGTAAACGACCAATTCCTCTGAGGGCAAAAACAAAACTTTGGATGAATTTTCGCAAGATTCAATTGATTTTTACGATTTTTCCTGAGTACGGCGGCGCACCATCGACCTGAACGGGATCAATACAGGTTCCGGCAACGGAGTCAATACCCGTAGTGGAAACAGCATGTTTTCCCGAAAATTTTCCCCGATCCCCACTGCTGACTTCTTTTACAGCCAGATGATATACGATCACCCGGAAATCTGCTGGTTGCATGAGCGCATGCCCGGTAAACGATGCGTTTTCAACAGGCAAACCGAGCACTGAAACAGTGACATTGCTTCCCTTCGGAAATTGAGTCTCCAAACCGTGTCCCTTTTGGGGATATTGTTGCGAAGCAGAACTCCGTCCCTCAATTTTGATGCGCCCATCGTACCCGTTGTGCGAGTCTGACATGTAGTTTCGTACACCCGTTCCATTGTTGATGACGCCCATGTGCGCAACTGCATGTGGATCATCCTGAACCGGTTCACTGTTTTCGGTTGTGATTCGCACAATCGGTACATCCGAATTGGTGAGATTGACCTGTCCGGTCACCGAAAGAGTGATAAACACACAAAAACCGAGCAGAAGTTTTGAAGAAGCCATCACCTAAAATTACGATACTTTGGGCAAATTACTTTGAATTCATGGGGATTCCCACTAACTTTGTTCCAGTTCTTTAGAATAAACTTATGAAGAAAGGTGGAGGGATCGGCCCTGTGAAACCTTGGCAACCTCTTCGTTTAGAGACGAAAAAGGTGCCAAATCCTATCCTGGCGACGCGGCCGGGAAAAGATAAGTTTGGAAAACTTCAACTTCCTTCATAAGGTGCACCAGACAAAAATTATGAAGGATATTTCATCAATTATAGAAAAACGGATTCTCGTGCTCGATGGAGCCATGGGGACAATGATTCAGCGTTATAGGTTGGAAGAGGAGGACTTTCGCAAAGGTTGGTTTGAAGATCATCCATCGCCTTTGAAAGGAAACAACGATCTGCTTTCACTCACGCGACCAGAAGTCATCAAAGAGATTCATGCAGCTTATTTTGAGGCGGGTGCCGATATTGCCGAAACCAATACCTTTTCAGGGACAACAATCGCTCAGGCTGACTACAATCTGGAGTCTGCTGTATACGATATCAACTACCACAGTGCGAAAATTGCACGAGAAGTAGCGGATGAATTCACCGCGCGCGAACCCCATAAACCTCGTTTTGTGGCAGGATCGATTGGTCCTACAAACCGAACCGCTTCCATTTCTCCCGATGTGAACGATCCCGGATTCAGAGCGATTACGTTCAACGATCTGGTAACTGCCTACAAGGAGCAAGTCGGGGCACTCATGGATGGAGGTGTCGATATTTTACTGGTAGAAACGGTGTTTGATACACTGAACGCAAAAGCGGCCCTGTTTGCCATCGACGAGTTATTCGAAGAGCGCGGAACCAGGCTTCCCATCATGGTTTCCGGAACGATAACCGATCAAAGTGGCCGGACTTTAACGGGACAAACGACAGAGGCATTTCTCGTTTCGGTGTCGCATTTGCCCTTACTCACCATCGGTTTGAACTGTGCGCTCGGAGCTTCCATGATGCGACCGTATTTGCAGGTGTTGAACAAAAAATCACCGTTCGGAGTAAGTGCTCATCCCAACGCAGGATTACCGAATGAATTTGGTGAATACGATGAAACACCCGAAATGATGGCAGCACAAATCCGTGAATTCATGGAAGAAGGCCTGGTGAACATCATCGGAGGCTGCTGCGGAACAACACCGGATCACATCAAAGCGATAGCCGAACTGGCAGCAGAATTTGAACCTAGAAAAACATGGGCAGATGTCGAATAACGTTACACTGCGACTATCGGGCCTTGAGCCCTTGATTGTAACTCCGGAAAGCAATTTCATAAACATCGGAGAGCGAACGAATGTTACCGGATCGCGCAAATTCTTACGACTCATCCGTGAGGAACACTTCGAAGAAGCCTTGAGTGTAGCACGTGATCAGGTGGAAGGCGGAGCTCAAATTATTGACATCAACATGGATGAGGGAATGATCGATGGTAAGGAATCCATGGTGAAATTCCTCAATTTGATTGCTGCCGAACCGGATATTGCACGCGTTCCCATCATGATCGACAGTTCGAAATGGGAAATTATCGAAGCCGGGTTGCAATGCGTTCAGGGAAAAGGAGTCGTTAATTCGATTTCTTTGAAAGAAGGCGAAGAACCATTCAAGCAACAGGGCTCGAAAATCCGAAGGTATGGAGCTGCAGTCATTGTAATGGCCTTTGACGAAAAAGGTCAGGCAGATTCCTACGAGAGACGCATTGAAATTTGTGAGCGATCCTACCGAATTTTGGTGGATGAGGTTGGTTTCCCGAAGGAAGACATCATATTCGATCCCAATATTTTCCCGGTTGCTACAGGAATGGAGGAACACAATAACAATGCTCTCGATTTCTTCCGGGCAACAAAATGGATCCGGGAGAATCTTCCCGGAGCACACGTGAGCGGAGGAGTGTCCAACGTTTCATTTTCCTTCCGCGGAAACAACGTGGTTCGGGAGGCTATGCACGCCGCTTTTCTCTATCATGGAATTCAGCATGGAATGGACATGGGAATCGTAAATCCAACGATGTTGGAGGTGTATGATGACATTGATCAGGAACTGCTCGAATATGTAGAGGATGTTCTCCTGAACCGACGCGAGGATGCAACGGAGCGGTTGCTTGAGTATGCGGAACTGGTAAAGGGAGAAGGAAAAAAGCGAGAAGTTGACCTTTCCTGGCGAGAAACTTCGGTAAATAAACGCTTGACGCATGCATTGGTGAAGGGAATTACAGATTTCATCGATGAGGATGTGGAAGAATGTCGTCAGCAATTCAGTCGACCAATCGAAGTGATTGAAGGACCACTGATGGATGGAATGAACGTGGTGGGAGACTTGTTTGGAAGTGGAAAAATGTTCCTTCCACAGGTCGTGAAATCAGCGCGGGTAATGAAAAAAGCGGTCGCTTATTTGCTACCGTATATTGAAGAGGAACAAGACGGAGCACGCTCTTCGGCGGGAAAAGTGTTGCTCGCAACCGTGAAAGGTGACGTCCACGACATCGGAAAGAACATCGTGGGAGTTGTACTGGGTTGCAACAACTACGAGGTGATCGACATGGGGGTGATGGTTCCGCCTGAAAAAATCATCGAAAAAGCGCAGGAAGAGAAGGTGGATATTATTGGCCTCAGCGGTCTGATTACTCCATCTTTAGACGAGATGGTTACCGTTGCGAAAGAAATGGAGCGTGCAGACCTCGGTATTCCCCTTTTGATCGGAGGAGCGACGACGTCTCGCGTACATACGGCGGTGAAAATAGAAGAGAATTATACGAAGGACCAAACGGTTCATGTATTGGACGCTTCCCGGTCGGTTACTGTGGTGGAGCAATTGCTTGGCCAGAAAAAAGAGGATTTTGTTGCTGAGTTGAAGAAAGAATACGTGCGCATTCGTGAACATCATGCGAAACATCGGGCGGCGAAACAATTACGCTCCCTCGACAAGGCGCGCGAAAATCGTTGGAAAACGGATTGGAGCCTGTACAAGCCTGTTGTCCCTGAAAACTTAGGATTGACCAACGTTGAACCGACGACGGAAGAACTCATTCCCTACATAGATTGGACACCGTTTTTCAGAACCTGGGAGTTGCACGGTAAGTATCCGGAAATCTTGAAGGATAACGTTGTGGGCGAAGAAGCCTATCGTCTCTTTAACGATGCTCAGCACATGCTGGGTAAAATAGCCGCCGAGAATTGGCTGTCGCACAAAGGAGTTGTGGGATTGTTTCCGGCAAATGCCACGGGTGATGACATCGAAGTATACAACGAAGCCGGTCATGTGATTCATACGCAGTGTACCATTCGTCAGCAAACACAAAAGGCGAACAATCAGCCCCATTTTGCATTGTCTGATTTCGTGGCTCCGAAAGAAGCGGGTTACACAGACTACATAGGAGGATTTGTCATTACCTCCGGAATTGGGATTGAGCCATACATTGAAGCGTTTGAGCAGGATCACGACGATTACCAGTCCATTTTGCTCAAGGCACTTGCCGATCGTTTAGCCGAAGCGTTCGCGGAATACCTGCACGAGAACGTTCGTAAAAAACTCTGGGGTTATGCGAAAAATGAAACGCTTGATAACGACTCGTTGATTCGTGAAGAATACAAGGGAATTCGTCCAGCGCCGGGATATCCTGCCTGTCCGGATCACACAGAAAAAATCGGACTTTTCAGACTCCTGGAAGCAGAAGAGCGAACGGGCGTTTCATTAACCGACAGCCTTGCGATGTATCCCGCAGCGAGCGTTTCAGGATGGTATTTCGCGCATCCGGAAAGTCGCTACTTCGGAGTTGGAAAAATCACGAATGAACAGGTAAAATCACTTGCGGAACGCAAGGGAATGGATGTGGATACGATGGAGAAGTGGCTGTCGCCGAATTTACAGTAATTGCCCTCACCACA
>JAURNA010000201.1 GCA_030830385.1 Crocinitomicaceae bacterium
AACAAGGATTGCAGGAGAGAACGCCTTGTGCGTTTCCGACACCTGTAGGAGTTCCCTCCAATCGTCCTAAAAGTGATCTTAAATTTCGTATTTCCTGGTTCAGAAACAAAAAAATTTCCGGAAGGCTTGCAGATGCTGATGGTAATCCGATTATGGGGGCAACAGTGAATGCAACTGGAATCGCGGGTTTGTACGGAAATCGTAAAGGCGTAGAAACGGATTGGGAGGGTAGTTTTACCATGAGAAGATTGAAACGCGCACCGTACAGTCTTGTGGCATACAAATACACTAGCAACGACAGCGGAACATACGTTGGATCCATGGATATCAATTATCCGAAAGGAACACGCCACTACGTGCTCGACAGCGCAATTGTTGCCGAGTTGGTTCGACCAACCGCGACCGGTACAGGGCCAACGTTGAGTTCGGGCAACAAAAGCATCACAGAGGCTGAGTTGGAACGATACTGTTTCATTGACCCTGCATCGATTAAAACGATTCGAGAGGAGACATTTCAGCGAACATTCATTGCTACCAAAGAGTTTGAAACACGGCTTCAAGCCATGCACAAATTGGAGAATGGTCAAAAACTGTTGGATATTTATCTCGGCAATCTGGATAAAAATTTATGGGAATGTGATGCCATGGCAGCACGAAACCTACATGGAACAAACCGAAGACTGTTCGAGGAATTCGCCGCAGAAAAGAAAACCAGGGTTCAGACAACAGGAGTTCATGCGGAAGAATTGAACGCTTTCTACAATGCACGTCGCATCGAACATCGAAATGCACTTGCAAAAAGAGCGCAGGAGCTTCAAAACAAAACACTCCGCGAATTGGAAGCATTGAATTCTGAGCTAGCCGAAATGGGGCAAAAACCACTGCATTATTCAACCGGCGAAATTCGAAGCAATGATGCGGAGGAAGGATATTTGGTAGATGAAGCACTGAAGCCCAATGTAGCCAGTGGCTCGTCTTACCGTGTTTCCTGGTATTCAAGCGGTTGGATGAACATCGACAAATACCTCAAAACACTTGGGTCTGCTCCAAGTATCGTTCAGATCAAGGTGAAGGATGCACCGGAATGCACAAGCGTTTATCAGTGTATTCGCCCGTTACAGACCATTGTGCAACTGGGCAATCAAGGAGGTTTTTACGAAGCTCATTTCCCGAAAAACGGAACTTCAAAAACAACGTATTGTCTCGCATTTGCTCGTAAAAATGATCAAGTGCTATTCGGAGAAGCACGCTACAATCCGAATTCAACCGAAAACCTGAGCCTTCAAATGGCGGCTATGAACGATCAGGAAATCCGGGAACAAATTCAAAAGCTTTCACCAGACAACGGATATGTCCGGAAACTGCTTGCTCAAGAACAAATGCGACTCAAGCGTCAAATTGAGATCAGGAAAGAACGGGAAGCGATGCTCGCGGAATTTTCAGCCAAGCACGAACAAAAAGTAGCCATGCGCAAGCGACTGATGGAGTTCATCAATACGTGCGAAACGCTTCCATAATGCGACACATGTCGCTCGGAAGCCCCTCTCTGCTATGTTAGGAGGATTTGCTATTTTGGCACAAAATCTCCGATATGCCGCTCCGAAACGTTGCCCTTGCGGTTTTTCTTCTCACTGGGATCATTCCTGTGGCGCATTCCAATCTATTTGTGGATTACGACCTCGACAGCATCATGAACGATACTACAGGAATCGCTGATCGCCGGCCACTTTTTGATACTGAATATGAAGTGATTGATGAACCGACCTACGTTCATTACAAAGGGCGTGATTACCATGGAGCCGAAGCGGATAGCATGATCAACATAATTGAGTTGGATAGAATCAGGGAGTACGAACAGCGAGTTGCCGAACAACACCGGAAAGACCGTATAAATCTCTTGATTGTTCTTGGGTTTCTGCTTCTCCCCCTCCTGATATATGGTGTGTTGCGGATAAAATACTGGAAGGAGGACAAGCTGTGGGAAAAGGGAGTTTATCCGGAAGGATATCACTTCTCACGCGATCATCTTTTGGAGGCTTACATTCGACTTTCTGTTTTGATGATCTTCCGTGATCGACGGGATGTGAAGGAAAAAATAGGATACGTTACATCCTTTATCTACAAACATTTCCCGAACAACAACGTTGACCTTGATCACGTAATGAGTCATTCCATAAAACATCCCATAGATGTGAAAACGGCTACAGCCTGGCTCAATCGTCACCTTAAAAAACCTGCACAACGAACTCGAATCATCTACTTCCTAACAGGGATTAGTTATATTGATGGTTCTATAACGTCAAAGGAAATTCAGCTTCTCCGGCGCATCAACGCATTACTGGGATTAACACCTCACGATCTCAAAATCGTTCTGAATACATACGAAAAACACTCCGGGCGCAGAAGAAGACAACAGCAACACGCCAGTGACGCGCAAACATCTATGAGTCGATTGGAGGAAGCACGAGAAGTTCTCAATGTTTCTTCATCAGCAGGGCCGGATGAAATTAAAAAAGCATATCGGTCGCTTGCGAAGAAGTACCACCCCGATCGAATGGTCAATCAAAGTCGTGCAAAGCAGCATGAAGCGGAAGCGAAGTTCATTCTGATACAGGAAGCGTATGAATTGTTGATGGAATGTTTTGATTAACTAGAGAATTTCTACACCGAGCACACAAACGTCGTCGGTTTGCTCATAATCACCTTTCCAGGCGAGAAACTCCTCTTCAATCACTCTGCATTGCTCTGCCATGGGCAGGTCACTATTTTTCAGCAGAAAATTGAGAACGTTTTTGCGCAGGTATTTCTTGTTTTTGGCCCCACCAAATTGATCGGCAAATCCATCGGTGAAAAGATACATCCGATCCCCGTCTATTACTTCAAATTCCACATGACTGAAGGGTTCAATATCGTCTGAGAAGCCCACATGTTGTTTGTCGCCCTTCAACTCGATCCATTTTCCAGCGCGCAGTACCATACAGACACTATTGGCTCCGGCAAAGTACAGTTTCTTCTCTTCTCTATGGTGGACACAAAATCCAATGTCCATTCCATCGGTCATTGTTCTCAGTGCATCAGAGCGGAAAAGAGAAATCAGTTGTCTCCTCATTACCTCCAGTGCCTCCGCAGGAGAATACACCTCGCGATTGATTAGTGTTTGTCTCACCAAACTGTTACAAAGAATACTTAAAATCGCACCCGGAACCCCATGCCCGGTACAGTCTGCGACAACAAAAGTTGGTAAAACCTGGCCTCTCATATTCACACGGTCCAACACGTAAAAATCACCTGAAAGTTGACTTTTGGGTTTGTAAAACACAAAGAAGTCTTTGTAGTACTGACGGACTTTGTCAAGATCTGGAAGCGTAGCTTCTTGAATTTTTTGCGCATAGGCGATACTTTCCGAAATGTCTCTGTGCTGTTTAGCGATAATACCCAAATTGCGCTTATAGTCGGTAATATCTGAAGCTACTCCCGCCCCCTTGATCACCTTCTTATCTTCATCAATAATGAGAAACGCTCGTTCGTGTATCCAACGTTCTTCACCATTTAAAGTTATTCGATATTCGATGTCGTACTCCTCCTCACTCAACAAGGCAATTCGGGCATTTCTCAAAATGTGTTGATCGTCTTTATGAACCAACGATTTTATGAACTCTCTCCCATCGTAGAAGAACGAGTCTTCCACACCAAAGACACCCTTACAATTCGGACTCACGAACTGATATTCCTTCATGATGTAATTGTACAAGAAGAACACATCGTCAATGGTTTCGGCTATTTGACGTAAATTCTGTTCACTCTCTACAAGTGCAAGCTCCGTGCGCTTATGGTCGGTAATTTCCGTACAGACTTCAATAATTTGCTTGAGCTCACCCGTCTTGCGATCATAAACCGGAGTTGATTCAACGATCATCCAATACAAATCACCTCCTTTCTTGTAGTGCGCTACCTGAACAGGTTTTCTAAACACGGGGCCATTACCAACTAAGCGCTCATATTCTTCTTTGAAAAAGTGCGGGATTTTGAACAACTCACTCGGACGATTTCCGCGCAATTCGTCAAAAGCATATTCCGTGAGTTTTTCGAAGCTTCGATTGCACCATTTGATCCTTCCGATTGAATCGGTGATTACAATTCCATTCGTAACAGAAGTTGCAACGGCAGTAAGTTGGTCCATTTGTTCCAACAACTTCTTGTTCTTATTCACCCCCAATTTGCGCAGACGTGCGGCTTCTCTCCCGGATGTAATGTAATGTGAAACCCCCATTACACCGATGGCCTCTCCCAGATTGTTGTATAGATTTGTTGCAGAGAGATGGCACACGAAAATTTGTCCATTCTTGCGTTTACAGGTTACCTCTCCTGAGTATTTACCTGTTTGCGCCAGACTTTGCATGACACGATCAAATTCTTCAGCATACGCGTACATTGCGCGCATATCCAGTTCGAGAACCTCTTTGCGGGAATATCCGAATGCTTGCTGCGCTGCAGGGTTAAATTCAACGATGCGACCGGACTTATCCGACACATTGATGAAGTCCACTGAGTTCTCAATGAGATACTCAGCATAGACTTCTTTGTTTGACAATATTCCTATCTCCCGATTATACATGTAGTGTAGTTTGACACAGCAATATAGGAAATCGTCTGATTCTCTACAAGTTATTTAACCAGGATAATGTATCAAATCCATCTGCGTAGTCGTCCAGTGCCGGACGCTGTGCTTGCCCAAAATCGGTGTATTTTTTCCCAACAACCACCTGAATTTCCTCTGCATGATCTTCGAGGTAACGGGCAACTTCCTCTTCTGACACGTAGTAATGGTAATGAATCATGGAGAGCGGAGAGAACAGTTCGTCTGACTCGCGGAGTAACACGAAGTTGTTATCCAGGAGTTGATGTTGGTTCATAAGGTACACAGCCTTATTGTAGTCGTAGTTATTTCCGTATTTGTTATTGTTGATCACCTCTGAATGTGCATGTATACCAGAAAAGAATTTATTCAGGTCGTAGCCTTTCGGGACCATCAGGTGAGTCACATTTCGACATCCAAGTCCAAAATAACTGAATACATCGTCCCCTAACCTGCTCATTTCTTCCTGAGATTCGGTGCCATCCAATACGGCGATGGACGTACGATTTTTTCTGAAAACATGGGGATAAGAGCCAAAATACAGTTCGAAATACGTGGCTGAATTGTCACTACCCGTAGCAATCACAGCTTCGAAGCCCGTTGCCTTTCCTGCAACAAATTCGATTCTCTGCTTCAATTCAGGAACAAATTGAAGCAGCAATCCGGCTAATTCCGGAAGGAGCTTGTTGTCATCTGAACTTAACTTGCACGCTACAGAATGTCCGGAAATGAGTACTGTGAGAAAATCGTGGAATCCAACAAGCGGGATATTACCCGCCATGACCACAAGTATTTTTTTTGACGTATCTGAATATTGACCGCCTCCCCAGCTATTCAGCTTGTCAATAACAAGTTGCTCTCCAAGTGCACGCAAACTCATCCTGACATTATCCGAAATAAACCAACCATTGTATTGCACTTGCTGATTCACTGTTTTCACAATGCGGTTGTATTCTTCTTCTGTACATCCCATGGAAAAACCTCCCCATGATTCGGAGTTCCCTACTGCGCGCATTATTGCTCCCAATTGCGCAAATCCCTGTATGATTTCGTGCTGTTTCACGTTACAAAAATATGGCTAATTATAAAAACTTCTAACTCCGGGTCTTTTTTCATTGGATCGGCACGGAATTTCGGATGACTCTGTATATTTGCATCAACAAAACGAGATGTTATGGCAATAATGATCACAGATGAATGCATTAATTGTGGCGCTTGCGAGCCAGAATGCCCTAACACCGCCATATACGAGGGAGGCGCTGAATGGCGTTATTCTGACGGCACATCGCTCACGGGAATGATCACAACGCTTGATGGAAATGAGCTTCAGGCAGATGATGTTCAGGAACCAGTGGACATGGATGTATATTACATCGCTACGGATAAATGTACGGAATGCGTAGGTTTTCACGACGAGCCTCAGTGTGCAGCAGTTTGTCCGGTAGATTGCTGTGTCGATGATCCGGATTATCGTGAATCAGAAGATGAGCTGTCGGCGAAGAAAGACTTTATGCACCTGTAAGGTTGCTATGCTTTAATGGATTGGGGAGTGCAGCTCCCTTTTTTGTGCATTTATTTTCCGATTTACATGTGTGCATTTTAATGAAAGTATTACTTTTGCGGCCGGGGTAAGTCGTGTACGACCAGCTCCCTCTGAATCCCCCAGGACGGGAACGTAGCAAGGGTAAGAGGTTGTAGCGGTGCGATACGAGTAGCTTACCCCTCTTTCGATTATAACGGTTGCCGTTCGTCTTAGATGTATTTCACCATTTTCCTGAGGTACCTGCGGCTTGTCCATCAATATTTAGTCTTCGTTTGGGAAACTTCCTTCGACCTGTCGGACTTCCCGTCCGGGTCTCAGTCTTCGTTTGAGAAACTTCCTTCGACCTGTCGGA
>JAURNA010000202.1 GCA_030830385.1 Crocinitomicaceae bacterium
GAAAACAAAAAGACACGGTACGTGAACATTACCATCAAAGGAAACACGGAGAATTATAGCGTAAGCCTTGGTAAAAAGAAAAAAAATAAGCCCAACGCCTCTTGAGATTAGTAACCACAACCTTGTTGTTTCTGTGTGGAACAATCCTTCTTGCCCAACCCGATAAAATGTATCGTTCCGTAGAGGAAGCGATGAAGTCTCCCAAGGACGTCTTCCGGTTGAATTTACATGGCAAGTCATTGAATACCATTCCCGAAAATATTTCGGAGTGTGTCAATTTGCGCTACCTCGATTTATCCGGCAATTCCATCGACTCCATACCCGATTTTCTGGGCAACTTTGTCGATTTACGGGAGTTGTCCATCATTGGCAACAGGATTCACAAATTGCCTTCGTCATTCTCCGGCTTAACTCAATTGGAAGTACTGTATGCCGGAATCAACCTTTTTGATGCATTTCCGGAAGTCTTGACAAAACTGCCTTCCCTGAAAATACTCGATCTGGCTCAAAGCAATATTTCAAGCTTGCCGGAAGCTATCGGACACATGGAGAAACTCGAGGAACTCTACCTGAACTTTAACCATATCGAGGTAATCCCAAACAGCATTGGTCAACTTGAAAAACTGGACGTTCTTTCGTTAACAGACAATCAAATTCGGACCATCCCATCTTCCATTCGGGGAATGTCGGCATTGCGAAGTCTCTTTTTGCAAAACAACCAAATCGGTCAACTTCCGGATGCAATCGGTGAAGTTCCTCAACTGTTTTCGCTGAGTTTGTCTCGAAATCAGCTCAAAGAATTACCCCAAAGCATGGGACTGCTTTCTCAACTTCAATATCTGGACGTCTCCCGAAACGAACTGCGTTCTCTTCCTGTCGAACTGACGCAAATATCCCCGTTAAAAAAGCTCGATCTTTCGCGTAATTCAATACTGGAATTACCCGATCAGATGGGATTGCTTTCCAACTTGAGTACGCTAAACGCATCCCGGAATCAGCTTACTTCCCTCCCTCCGTCACTCGGAGAATCAAAGGATTTGGTAACGATCAACGCGAGTAGAAATCAGCTCAACTCCATCCCACAAGAATTGGCCAACCTGCCGAATTTGAAGAAATTATATCTGAACGGAAATCCGCTGAACCAGAAAGAGTACGAGAGAATTACAACCTCCCTGCCAGACTGCCGTGTAGTCTTTAATTATTGATCTCTGTCAAATGCTCTTTTCGGGATCCTGCAAACATCACGTAAGAGCGGAAACTACATTCAAGATCACCGTTGAACACCTTGTGCTTTTGATCCGGCTTCAACCCAACGAATTTAAACGCTTCCTTATTCGAAGATAAAATCCAGCATTTGAATCCGGGTAGTTCCGACTTCATCCAGTTTCCGAGACGCTCGTACAGCTCGTTGATATCGTCTCCCATCCGCTCACCATAAGGAGGGTTGCAAATCATCCAGCCATCTTCCTCATCGTATCGGGCTTCTTCAAATCCCTGAACCTGCGTTTCTACAAAGCGACCTATTGGCAAGCCTCGGAGGTTTCTGCGTGTTTTCGTCACCATCTCAGCACTTCGATCCGATCCGAAAATCTTACAGGGGAGCCCGGTAACGCGTTTTTTTGCTGAATCCTGGAGTTCATCCCACAGATCAGCGTCAAAATTCGCAAAGTTCTTTAACGCAAAATGCCTGCGTTCAATTGTAGGAGGCAGATCTGCTGCCATGAGAGCCGCCTCAATCAGGAAGGTGCCGGAGCCACAAAACGGATCAATCAGCGTACTTTTCTTATCCCATCCGGACATACGAAGAAGGCCGGCTGCTACCACCTCATTCAAAGGGGCGACACCCGTTGACTGACGATATCCACGATGAAACAACGGCGCACCACTTGTATTGAGTGAAACGGTTACCCGATGGCGATCGATATATACGTCGAACGCAACTTGTGGAGTGCTGGTATTTACATTCGGACGATCTCCCGATTGCTTTCTGAAACTGTCAACAATTGCATCTTTTACCAGTAAAAATGGATAACGTGAATGACGGAAAAGATCTGAATATACCGCTCCTTTTACCGCAAAAGTTTTATCGACATCGAACCAATTCGTCCAACGTATTTTGGATGCCTGATCGTACAAATCTTTTTCTTTTCGTATGTCAAACGAAGCGATTTCTACCAACACAGTAATTGCACACCGCACATGGATATTCAGGTAATACACATCCTTCCAGGCACCTTTGATTTGTACCGCACGATTCAGGATTTTTGGATCCGAAAAGCCCATCTCGATGAGTTCATCGGCCAATACAGACTCGAATCCGTAAAATGTCTTAAGTGTAATCGTCATCGTTTTATTGGACATGTTAATTTTTTTTTGTCGTCAGAATCCTGTTAGCTTTGTACAAAAGAACAAATTTGAGGGCAAACGCGCTATACACGTTTCTTTTTTGTCTGCTCCTATCGACACCCGTTTTTTCTCAACAAAAGGTTGGGTTAGTGCTTAGCGGTGGAGGTGCTACGGGCCTCAGTCACGTTGGTGTTTTAAAGGCACTTGAGGAGCATAACATCAAAATCGATTACATCACGGGGACCTCTGCCGGGGCTCTGATTGGTTCGCTTTACGCCATCGGGATAAGTCCGGAAGAAATCGAGGGATATATGTTGAGCGATGAATTTCAGCTCATGGCAGGCGGCATGCTCAAGCCATCCCAGCGTTTTCTGTTGCGCGAAGAAGACCCGCATTTGGGTATGGTCTCACTATCCCTTTCAAAGGACAGCTTGCTTTCCAAATCGCTTCCCACCAGCTTTAATCAATCATCCTATCTGGATTTTTTCATGATGAAGTTACTGGGAACCGCCGGAGCTTCTTGCTATAACCATTTTGACAGCCTGTTCATTCCGTTTCGCTGCGTCGCTTCAGATGTCGAAAACAAGAAAAGTATTGTATTTGATTCAGGATCGCTCAATGAAGCCATTCGCGCATCCATGACCTATCCATTCTTCATCAAACCATTGCGTATAGATGGCGTGCTCTGTTTCGACGGAGGACTTTACAACAACTTCCCGGCTGATGTGATGTACGAATCCTTTAACGCTGATTACATCATTGGAAGCAACGTATCATACAACGCTTTGCCCCCCACGGAAGATGACCTCATTGGTCAATTGACCAACATGCTGGTGAGCAAATCCGATTTTTCCCTGCCCTGTGAAGACGGAATCATTATCAAACCCAATACAAATGTTGGATCGTTCGAATTCGCTGACGTGAAACAGGCAATTGAGGATGGATACAGGAGTACGATCGCCATCATCGATTCGATCAAGGAACAGGTGACCAGTTACAACAATCCAGAAGAACTCCGGATGGAACGAGATGCATTCCGGAAGAAGATCGTTCCTGTAAGGATTTCTTCCGTGACTACTCAAACCGGAAAAAGTGAACTCAAGTACACGCGTCTCTCTATCATGAAACGTAAGCCTGAAGTACTCGGACCTGAAGAATTGGAGAAGCGGTATTTCCGACTGTACGCGGCACCTCAGATAGATTTCATCTTCCCTACCCTGCACCTCAAGTCAGATACGACCTACGAGATGCTTCTGAAAGTGCGTAAATCGCGTGATATTGTGTTAGATGTAGGGGGTCATATTTCATCTCGCCCCGTTAATACCGGATACATCGGACTCACGTACAGAACCATCGGGAAAGTACTTACGAAAACACACGTTGAATCCTATTTTGGAAAGTTCTACGGTTCGGTCCGAGCGGACTTCAACCTTGAATTTCCGGCTGTTTACCCGATTTCTACCAAATACTATTTCGTCATGAATCGATGGGACTACTTCCGAAGTTTTGCCACGTTCTTCGAAGACGTTCAGCCCTCTTTTCTGGTTCAAAACGAAATGTTCGCAGGGATGCAGATGATTCAGCCCTTTGGAAACACAATCAAAAGCACCATTGATGCCCGCTTTTTTGCTCTCGAGGACGAATACTACCAAACTGCGTTTTTTTCCAATAAGGACATAGCAGACATTACTGAGTTCCAGGGATTCTCAAGCAGCTGGAAATTCCTCAAAAACTCATTGAATCGTAAGCAATTTGCAAGCTCAGGGCACAAGGTGGAATTCACCGCTCGCTTTGTGTATGGAATTGAGAACAGCGTTCCCGGATCAACGTCTTTTCAAAACGACATCGTCAACAGAAGTCGTTCATGGGTGTACCTAAACCTGAAATATCAATCTTTCCTGATTGATAAATCCCACTTCCACCTGGGGATTAACGGAAGGGCAATGTACAGTAACCTGCCTCGATTCGCGAACTTCACGGCAACTCAACTCGCAATGAGTAACTTCTCCCCTATTCCCGATATGCACACTTTTTTCCTCCCTGAATATCGGGCTCCTCAGCTTTTGGGAGCTGGAATCAATTGTATCGGAACCATCGGCAAAAAGGTTGATCTAAGAATCGACGGGTTCTTCTACCAGCCCATCGTTCAATTTTTGGAGACAGCCGATGGGTCAATTGTTTACTCAGACTATTTCGACGGAGAAACCTGGCTGGCATCAGCGTCTGCAATCTATCACAGTTTTGTAGGCCCAATACGTGCAACCGTGAACTACTTCCCGCTTCAGGACGCTCCGATGTCATTTCAAATTTCGTTCGGTTACGTCTTGTTTAATGAAAGGGCGATCCGCTAAGGAAATCGTATATTTACCGCCAAATTTTCACCATGGAAAAAATTATCTGCGGTATACAACAAATGGGAATTGGCGTTCCGGACGTACAGGAAATCTGGAAGTGGTACCGAAAGTTCTTCGGAGCCAATATCTGTATATTTGAAGATGCAGCCGAAGCGCCGTTGATGACGCGTTATACCGGAGGAACTGTTCATTCGCGCACAGCAACACTCGCATTGAGTATGGACGGCGGTGGCGGATTCGAAATCTGGCAATTTACCTCACGAAATACGGAAAAGGCAAACTTCGACATTCAGCTGGGAGATTATGGACTGTACTCGTGCAAAATCAAATCGCGCGATGTGGACAGAACCTATGCGTATTTCAAAGCCAATGGTGCAGATGTGTTAAACGAGCCTGAAGTGGGTCCGAACGGAGAACTTTCTTTCTTTGTGAAAGACCCGAATGGAAACATTTTTCAGGTTGTGAAAGGAACGGGATGGTTCAGTGATACAGGACATCCCTCTCTCTGTGGAACAGTCGCCGGATCCATCATTGGCGTGAGCGATATCGAAAAAGCACTTCCTTTCTACCGCGATATTTTGAGTTACGAAACCATTGATTACGACGAAACCGGAACCTTTGACGACCTGGCTGCATTGCCGCAAGGAAAAGGACAATTCAGGCGCGTGCTTCTGACTCACAAAGAAGCGCGAAAAGGACCTTTTGCACGACTTCTGGGGCCTACGCGTATCGAACTCATTCAATCCATCGATCGAACGGATTGCAAAAAAATCTTTGAGAATCGATTCTGGGGAGACTGGGGCTTCATTCACCTTTGCTTTGATGTACAGGGAATGGATGCTTTGCAAAAAGAATGTGAGGAAAAAGGATTCCCATTCACCTTAGACAGTGCCGATACTTTCGACATGGGGAAAGCCGGCGGTCGATTCTCATACGCAGAAGACCCTGACGGAGCCTTGATTGAGTTCGTTGAGACACACAAAGTTCCGGTGATGAAAAAGCTGGGATGGTACATTCATTTGAAAAATCGAAAACCGGGTAAGCATCTTCCAAACTGGATGCTGCGCGCTATGGGTATGAACAAAGTAAAGGACTAATTGAGTGAATCGTTCTCCTGATTGAGAGAACGTTTTCCATATAAGCGTTAATGTTTGTACATTTGGGAAATAGTTATGGTCAACATGAAAAAATGCTTGCTCTTCGTAGTTCTTCTTTTTGGGCTTTTTGCCACTAACTCATGTAAGGAAGAAGTTGATTTGATTGGGGAATACAAGGAAACTGCCTTTGTATTCGGACTTCTGGATCAGGCAGATTCGATCCACACGATCAAAATCATGCGCACATTCGTAGGGCCGGGAAACGCAGAAGACATTGCTAAAATCCCGGATTCCAACTACTTTGAAAATGTAAACGCGACCATAACGGAGTATGTAAACAATATTGAAACACGTTCATGGATACTCACGGACACTATCCTTACGAACAAGGATGAAAACGGGGCATTCTTCGCTCCTGAGCAAAAACTTTATTATTTCGCAACGAGTCCCTCCAACCCCTTGAACCCGGATGCAACCTATCGATTAAAAATAGACATTGACAACGGTAAATTCAGCGTAGAAGGCGAAACAGAATTGGTGGATGGAATTACAACAAGTATGTCAAGCCAGAATGCTCAATTCAAGTTTGTCAGTGACCCAGCCGAATACATCCCGTCTTCACTATCCGTGAATACAGGAAGCTCATTCATCGTAAACACCAAGTTGAATGTAAGCTACTCCGAGATTGGAAGTTCATTTTCGAATACGAAATCATTCGATTGGAATCTGGGAGAAGTAGAAACTACACCCGGATCTTCCCTTACTTTCTCTGCCAATGGTCAAACATTCTACAACCTGATGGCCGCATCCTGTGCAAATGGATCTCCCTCTGTTCAAGAGCGAAACATGGGCAAGATCGATGTCGTAATCACCGGTGGAGCCGAAGTATTGTACAACTACATGTTGGTGAATCAACCGAGCAGTTCACTTGCACAAAGCAAACCGACATACACGAACCTCAGCGTCACCGATGGATACGGCGCAATCGGAATATTCTCGTCGCGTCAAACAGTTACCGTAACCAAGCCATTCTTCACTTCTGCAGCACAGGCATACATTCGATCCATCGACAAAAAATCGACTTCCGAATTGTGCATAGGGCCGATTACAGGATCGTACTTTTTTTGCAGTCATCACCCGGGGGACAACATATTGAACAACGAGGAACCATATTCCTGCAACTGATTGCCATAACTTCTCGTTAAGTGTTACCTTTAGACCATGAGTGAAAGGCACACCCTCTTTGTCGACCTCATTCTTCCCGTTCCGATACGCAATGAATTCACGTATCGCGTACCCCATGAAATGAACGATGACGTTTTCGTAGGCGCACGGGTTGTTGTTCCTTTTGGCAGAAGTAAGCTCATCACAGGAATCATCACACGGATTCATGAAAACGTTCCGACGGAATACCAGGCCCGTTTTCTGGAGTATCTTCTCGATGACCGGCCCATCATTACACCGAAACAATACACGTTTTGGAAGTGGATTTCGAACTATTACATGGCGCCCATCGGAGATGTAATGAATGCTGCGCTCCCCGCCAACTTTAAACTGGCAAGTGAAACCCAAATCGTATTGCACCCGGACGCTAACCTGGATCCGAAATTTCTGACTGAGCGAGAGTTGCAGATTGTTGATGCGCTGGAAATTGGGGGAAAGATGAACCTCAAAGAAATCTCCGAATTGGCAGAAATCAAAACGATCCAACCCATTGTGAAGGCACTGATCGATAAGAAAGTCGTGATGTCGGTTGAAGAACTGAACGACAAATTCGTGCCGCGAACCCGTATGTACGTGATGCTGGAGGATGTGTTTATGGAAGAAGGTGTCCTCAACGAGACAATTCAGGGACTCGAGAGCAACTCTGCCAAAGCCAGACAACTTCATGCACTGCTGTCCGTATTGAGTTACGGGAACTACGCCCATCAGAAAATGGTTCCTGTGGAGCGCAAAACACTGTTGCAAAACGGTGTTTCGCAATCATCGCTCAACACACTGGAGAAGCACGGTATCATTCGTCAGGAGCGCGTGGAAGTGTCGCGTTTTGATTCGGAAGATGAAAACTACGAACGTTTCAAGGAACTCTCCGATTCGCAACGAGAAGCGTTGAATGAAATTCGGAGAGGCTTTGATGAAGAAAAAGTTGTTCTGCTCAACGGAGTCACCGGTTCAGGTAAAACCGAATTGTACGTTGAATTGATCCAGGAGCAATTGGACATGGGTAAGCAAGTCTTGTTTTTGCTTCCGGAAATTGCGCTCACCACACAGCTTATTCAACGATTGAGCACCTATTTTGGAGAGCAAATTGGCGTCTACCATTCGCGATTCAATCAAAACGAACGTGTGGAGATCTGGAATCACGTGCTGTCAAATGATCCGGATCAATTCCGAATTGTTCTGGGGGCGCGATCGTCTATTTTTCTTCCATTCCGGGACCTCGGTCTGATTATTGTGGATGAGGAACACGAATCAACCTTCAAACAATACGATCCTTCAC
>JAURNA010000203.1 GCA_030830385.1 Crocinitomicaceae bacterium
ATCACGTTCAGACTGCAAGGTCCACGACATGATCATGTACATTGTCTCTTCTCCTTCAACGAATCCGAGACTGTATGCAATGTCTTCAGGAACTCCCAATACAGAAGCGTCAAAGTCCTTGCGCATTCCTTTTAGTTTTCCTGCTTTAAACGTCGACATCTTGCTTTCCCAAAGAACACTGTTTGCCGCTTCTTTCGTGAATGCTTCCTGAGAAGTTGCGTAGTTTTCCAACACAGACATGTCTTCATCGTAAACATCCAATTGCTTGAATACGTCAATGAACTCTTCTTTTTCTTCGTTGATTACGATGACGTAATGTTCTTTGTACAGGTTGTTATACTGAAGACTGGCTTCGTCGTTTAAGCTTGTCGACATGGTCATGTTAGCCGGGACCTCCATTGAGTAAAGGTCATTGATCTCTTTGCGGTCGTACTTTACCTTACTGAGGTCTGCAATCGCGTCGAAAATGTTTTCTCCGTCTCTCGAAGAGGAAGAAGAACATGCAGATAGGAGTGTCCCAATAGCAACCGCTCCGGTCAGAACCAGATTCTTTTTCATAGTGGGTTATGTTTTTAGTTAAGAGGTTTAATGTACAAAAAAGGGGGGGGGGAATCACGGAGTTTTCAGCAATTGTCCCACAAACGGATCTAGCGCAAACATTTGAAATAATCGAAGGGTTCCTGGCAGTCGTTGCACTGATAATGCGCTTTGCACGCGGTGCTTCCAAACTGGCTGATCATTCGCGTGTTTTTCGAAGTGCATTTTGGACAGGGAACTACGATGGGTTCGGCAAACAGAACACTTTTGTCCGGTTCATCAACAGGTGGTGCGATACCGTATTCCTCGAGTTTCTTTTTTCCTGTTTCCGTAATCCAATCAGTCGTCCACGCCGGAGCCAACACCAGCGTTACACGAACAGGGATATCAACAACTTCGGAAATTTTCTCCCTGATGTCGCTTTCGATGCGTTGCATCGCCGGACACCCGGAGTAAGTTGGAGTGATTGTGATGGTAATTTCTTTGGGTGAAACCTCGACTTTTCGAACGATGCCAAGGTCTGCAACCGTTAAAACGGGAATTTCCGGATCAAAGACATCATCCAGATGCTGCCAAATCTCTTTTTCGGTTACCATTTCATTCCCGGGTAAGCCCTTTGCATATACTGTAATTCCGCCAGAATATAGCCTAAGTGTTCTGAGTGATACCCTTTTCTGCCTCCGCTTTGTTCCCAGTTGTTATCAGGGATCACGAGCGTGGCTTCGTCAAAAACCTCTTTTGCTATTTTCGTCCAGGACGCATGCAACTCTTCCACGGAGAATGTGACACCTGTTTTTCTCAACTCTGATTCTATTTCATCGTCGATAAACATCTCCGGAGTGTAGCGCCACAACGTATCCAGTGCTTCCTGCACGCGCTGATGTGATTCTTCTGTACCGTCACCGAGTCGGATGGTCCATTCCGCAGAATGTCTCAGATGGTACTTCGTTTCCTTCAGCGATTTCTCTGCAATGGCGGCCAATTGTGAATCAGACGAATTCGTCAATTGTTCAAATAAAGGCTTTCGATAAGCGTCAAAGAGAAACTGCCGCATCATTGTCATTCCGAAATCACCGTTTGGTTGTTCCACTAACAAAAGGTTCCTGTAGTCGCGATCGAATCGCAAAAAAGCCAGGTCATCCTCTGAACGATTTTTTCCTTCTACTTCACCGGCATATTTCAGAATGCTTGTTGCCTGACCTACCAAATCCAGCGCAATGTTGGTCATCGCGATGTCTTCTTCAAGGATGGGGCCATGACCACACCACTCAGACAGGCGATGTCCGAGAATCAAGCTGTCATCTCCAACGCGCAAAAGGTATTCAAACAGTGCATTCATACTTCATCGGATTACATGTGTTCGATACCGTCCGGCACATCATAAAATGTCGGGTGACGATACACCTTGCTGTGCGCAGGTTCGAACAACGCGTCGGCATCTGCAGGGTGCGAAGCATGAATATGATTGGACTCTACTACCCAGATGCTCACTCCTTCCGAGCGTCGTGTGTAGACGTCACGTGCGTTTTCTACTGCCATTTCTGCATCTGCAGCTCTCAGGCTTCCCACGTGTTTATGACTCAATCCCTGTTTGTTTCGGATAAATACTTCCCACAGGGGCCATTCTTTCTTTGCCATGTCCTTGTACTATGACGCTTTTTTCATTCGTCTCTTTTCGGCGTATGCATTCGCAGCCTCACGAACCCATTCACCCTCTTCCTTTGCTCTGCGGCGCGTATCAATGCGGTCTTTGTTGCACGGTCCGTTGCCCGCAACTACATTCCAGAACTCATCCCAGTTGATGGGGCCAAAATCGTAGTGACCTAGCTCCTCGTTCCATTTCAAATCTTCGTCCGGAATCGTAAGGCCAATCAATTCAGCCTGTGGAACCGTGACGTCCACAAATTGCTGACGCAATTCGTCGTTTGTATGGCGCTTGATCTTCCATCTCATGGATTGCTGCGTGTGTTTCGAATCGCCATCGCTTGGGCCAAACATCATCAGTGCCGGCCACCAGAATCGATTCAATGCATCCTGGGCCATCTCTTTTTGCTGGGGGGTTCCCTGCGCGAGTTGCGTCATAATCTCAAACCCCTGGCGCTGGTGAAAGGACTCTTCCTTACAGATTCTCACCATGGCACGCGCATACGGTCCATAGGAACACCGGCAGAGCGGAACCTGATTCATAATCGCTGCGCCATCTACCAACCAGCCAATTGCCCCCATGTCTGCCCATGTGAGCGTCGGATAATTGAAAATGGATGAATACTTCGCCTTACCGGAATGTAAATCATCAATTGTCTCCTCGCGGTCAGCACCCAGGGTTTCTGTGGCACTGTATAAGTACAATCCATGACCTGCTTCGTCCTGAACTTTTGCAAGCAGAACTGCCTTACGGCGTAAATTTGGTGCCCGGGTAATCCAATTTCCTTCCGGCAACATCCCAACAATTTCAGAGTGTGCGTGCTGCGAGATTTGTCGGATTAAGGTCTCGCGATAACGATCCGGCATCCAGTCATTCGGTTCGATGCGAATATCATTGTCGATCTTTTCCTGAAACCGACGCTCCAATTCTTCTACATTCCTTTCTTCCATAACCTGATCTGTGTTACAAAGATACGAAAAAAAGACCGTTTTATTCAGGTTAAGAATGTGTTTTTACCGCAGTGGAAAATGATCGGATAACCACGAAAAATCGCTACATTTGCCCGCAAATACAGCATTCGATGGCACCAAGATTTCACACACTTACCGTTTGTGACATTACACGGGAAACAGAAGATACTGTTTCCGTGAGCTTCTCGATTCCTGATGAACTCCGTTCGGAATACGATTACCTACCCGGACAATACCTGACACTCAGAAAAACCCTGAACGGTGAAGAAGTGCGTCGATCGTACTCGTTGTGTACCGCTCCCAGTGAAAACGATTGGCGTGTAGCGATTAAAAAGGTGGAGAACGGACGATTCTCGAGCTTTGCGAATAATGTTCTGGCAGTGGGAGATTCACTCGATGTGATGACGCCAGCCGGAAACTTTACGGTAATGACCAACGCTTCCCATGCAAAAACCTATGTTCTTTTTGCAGCGGGATCCGGAATCACACCCGTGATTTCCATTTTGAAGTCAATACTCCGCGAGGAGCCCAATTCTCAGGTAACACTTTTCTACGGGAACAAGAACGCTCAATCCGTGATTTTCAAAGAGGAAATCGAAGGGTTGAAGAATGAATTTATGGCGCGCCTTCGTGTGATTCACGTAATGTCACGTGAAAATCTCGGAACCCCCATTTTAAAGGGTCGAATCGATCGGGAGAAGGCCGATGAACTCTATGCTGCCTTCCTGAAGGGAGTGGAAATCGATGGTGTGTACATTTGCGGACCGGAAGCCATGATTCTTGGTGTTAAAGACAGCATGATAGACAACGGTATCGATGCGGCCAATGTTCATTTTGAACTCTTTACAACCGCCAGTACTCCAAAACAAGAAGAACGGAAGACCTCCGACGAACCTACGGTTCAATCGAATGTAACCATCATTATGGATGGTGATGCTTATGATCTTCACCTTGATTCCGACGGGCTGCCTTTACTCGACGCCGCTCAGGAAACAGGAGCAGATTTACCATTTGCCTGTAAAGGTGGCGTTTGTTGTACCTGCAAGGCAAAAGTGCTGGAAGGATCAGCTCGAATGGATGTCAACTACGCGTTGGAACCCGACGAAGTTGAAGCCGGGTACATTCTCACTTGTCAATCACACCCGACCAGCGATCGCCTGGTTGTAAGCTTTGATGAATAATGTTAAAAAAACTCTTTCGTAAAAACAATTCAAATGCACTTCCCAGGGGTTTCCATGCTCTGACGGTAAGCAGTCTGCGCAAGGATGGAACGGATACTGTTCGTGTTGAATTCGATGTCCCCTCTGAATTGCAATCCACTTTTTCATTCATCCCCGGGCAATACCTGACGTTTGCCGTAACGATCGGAAACGAAACGCACAGGCGCTCGTATTCGATTTGCAGTGCTCGGGAAAATTCCCTGGCAGTAGCTGTAAAACAGGTCGACGGAGGAATTGTGTCCACCTGGTTCAATACAGAACTCCAAGAAGGCGATACACTTGCAGTGAGTGCTCCGGAAGGCCATTTTTTACTGAAAGATGATCATCAATCGGTTGTTTCGATAGCTGCTGGGTCAGGAATCACACCGATCATGGCCATGGCACACGCCATTCAGAAAAAAGGGGGTTCGATGAAGTTGTTTTATGGCTCCCGAACGGAAGAAGACATCCTTTTTCGATCGGAATTGGAATCGCTCAATTCTGTTTCGGTTCGGCATTACCTGAGTCAAGAAGAGAAAGATGGCTTTCACTATGGAAGATTTACAAAAGAGGTGTTCATGGAAATCATCAAATCCGACCTGGATTTGTTGAAATCTGACGGTTTCTTCCTTTGTGGACCGGAGGCCATGATTCAGGACCTTTCCGAAGTACTTGAGATTTTTGGAGTTGCGAGA
>JAURNA010000204.1 GCA_030830385.1 Crocinitomicaceae bacterium
AGCATCCTGATGCCGATCGACTCAAGGTAACGACGGTTTCTGTCGGAACCGATGAGAACCTACAGATCGTCTGTGGTGCACCGAATGTGACTGCGGGTCAGAAAGTGATCGTAGCCACAGTAGGGACCACGCTTTATCCATCCCCTGAGGAGCCTTTCAAAATCAAGAAAGCCAAAATTCGCGGAGTAGAATCGGTGGGTATGTTGTGCGCCGAGGATGAGCTTGGACTTGGAACCTCTCACGATGGTATACTCATTCTGCCGGAAGATGTATCCGTGGGAAGCGAAGCGGCAAAGTACTTCGACCTCGAAGATGATTATCAGCTGGAAATCGGACTAACTCCGAATCGTGCAGATGCAATGGGACACATGGGAGTAGCGCGCGATTTGGTCGCTTTTCTGAATGTTCACAGGAATGCAAATGTACGGTTGAAAACTCCTTCTGTGGAAGCGTTCTCCACTTCGGGAAGCGAACCGCACATCGAGATTTCAGTGGAAGATAAGAAGAACTGTCCCCGCTATATGGGAACCACGATTAAAGGAGTGAAGGTAGGACCGTCTCCAGCATGGTTGCAAAACCGGTTGCGTTCAATTGGCCTCACGCCGATCAACAATGTAGTGGACATAACGAATTTTGTAATGCACGAGGCGGGAACACCGTTACACGCATTCGACGCAGCTAAACTGAACGGGAAGATTGTCGTTCGACCGGCAGCGAAAGGTGAGAAATTTACAACGCTCGACGGCGTGGAACGCACGCTTGATGATACAAACCTGATGATCACGAATGGGATTGATTCCCTGTGCATCGCCGGAATTCTCGGTGGACGAGATTCAGGGATTTCTGAAGAAACGAAGGACGTGTTTCTGGAATCTGCGTATTTCGATCCGGTTTCAATCCGTAAAACAGCGAAAATGCACGCATTGAACACAGATGCGTCGTTCCGGTATGAGCGAGGAGTGGATCCAAACATGGCAGATTACTCGCTGAAGCGGGCTGCACTCCTGATCCGCGAAATCGCGGGAGGTGAAATTGCGATGAACGTTTCGGATACACGACCCGAACAGGTAACGGGGAAACGCGTTGAGTTCGGCTATGATCGCTGCAATGCACTCATTGGAGATAAACTGGATCAAGCGTATATAAATCGCATCCTGAGCGAATTGGATATCCAAGTGATCGAATCGTCTGATTCGAAAGCAATACTCGAAATTCCACCCTATCGCGTGGATGTATCCCGCGAAGCGGATGTAGTCGAAGAGGTACTTCGCATCCATGGATTCAACCGCGTACCGATTCCGGAAAAACTGAATACTTCAATTGGAATTTTTCCGGCACTGGACACAGAGAAAGTGCAAACGACGATTTCTGAGCAGTTGGTAGGACTTGGTTTTATAGAAACAATGAACAACTCGCTGACGCGAACGGAATACGTGGAAAAACTCGGAGGAGAAGCCTTGAAGTCAGAGCGAAATGTCCCCATTTTGAATCCGTTGAGTCAGGATTTGGACACGATGAGGCAGTCCCTGCTATTCGGATTGATGGAAACCGTCGTTCACAACCAGAATCGTCAGCACCCGGATCTCCGTGTGTTTGAATTCGGAAAGGTGTATCATCAATTTGATACCGAATACGCCGAAAACAAACGTTTGGTCATTGGTTTGAGTGGTCGAAAAGAAGCAGAACAGTGGAATTCGAGCAACGACACGGCAAATTTCTACAGCATCAAAGGAATTGCATCGGCCATTTTGGAACGATTGGGACTCAACGGAATGGTACGCGAAAAAGCCTTGAAAAATACCCTGTTGCAAGACGGGGTTCAACTCTACGTACTCAAGCGGAAAGTAGCCGAGATCGGATGGGTTAGAATGAATGTTCGCAAGCATTTCGGTATCAAACAAGATGTTTTCGTAGCGGATTTTGATTGGGACGCCCTGATGGATAGCGTAAAAATGGTGAAGGTGAAATACGCGGAATTGCCGAAATCATTTTCGGTTCGCCGTGATTTTTCGCTGCTACTTGACAACAAGGTAACATTTGGGGAGATTGCGGAGATAGCGCTCAATACAGACAAGAAAATCCTGCAGGAAGTAGGACTGTTTGATGTATACGAAGGAAATCAGCTCGATGCAGGTAAGAAGTCGTACGCGGTATCCTTCCGTTTCCAGGATGCGGAAAAAACATTGAAGGATCAGCAAGTGGATGCCGTAATGGAAAAAATCCGCACCTCTTTGGAATCTCAGTTGGGAGCTGAATTACGATCGTAATACACCATGGCAACGAGAATTGTGGTAACCGGAATTGGAACCGATGTTGGAAAAACGGTTGTGAGCGCCATATTGACCGAAGCGCTGAAAGCATCCTATTGGAAACCCGTACAGGCGGGAGATCTGGAGCATTCCGATTCCATCAAAATTCAGAACTGGGCTCCATCTGGAACGATTTTAACCGAAGCATTTCGACTCACGGAACCGATGTCACCGCATGCCGCAGCAGCCATCGACGGTGTTGAAATCGGGGAACGGGATTTATCAATTCCACAAGTGGAAGGAAATTTGATTATCGAAGGAGCCGGTGGGCTCATGGTTCCCATCAATAGCCAGGGTCTTACGTATTGTGATGTGTTCCAAAAATGGAATCTCCCCGTAGTTGTTGTTTCACGTCATTATCTGGGAAGCATCAATCATACCCTGATGACAACAAGTCTTTTGAAACAGCGAAACATTCCTGTTGCAGGGCTGATTTTCGTGGGAGATGAACATCCAACTACAGAAGAAATCATCAAAACGACCACTCAATTACCGATCATAGGTCGCGTTCCAATAGCAGATACAATCTCGCGTGAATTTATTGAAGAACAGGCAAGCCGTGAGGAGTGGCAAACGATCCAATGAGTATTTCGGAAAACGATAAAAAGCACGTCTGGCATCCGTTCACACAACATCGAACGGCGGAAAATCCAATTGTCATTGAGCGCGCTGAAGGTTCATGGTTGTTTGGCGAAGACGGCCAAAAATACCTCGATGCCAACTCTTCCTGGTGGGTGAATACGCACGGTCACGGTCATCCGCACATTCAGGAAGCCATCCATCAACAGTTTTCGACACTCGATCATGTGGTATTCGCCGGAGTTACGCATCCCAAAGCAGTTGAACTTGCGATGCGCATCACGGGACTGATGCCTGGTCATTTTCAAAGGGTTTTTTACTCGGATAACGGTTCTACAGCAGTTGAGGTAGCGCTGAAAATGGTCTTGCAGTTTTGGCACAATCGGGGAGAGAAGAAACAGAAGTTCATGGCACTATCCGGTTCATATCACGGCGATACGTTCGGGGCGATGTCCGTAGGGCAACGAGGATATTTCAACGCGCCATTCGAACCACTCTTTTTTGAAGCGGATTACCTGGACTTTCCCACCGGAGAAAATGATCAGGAAATTCTCCAGAATGCAGAACGTTGGTTCGCCTCAGGCAAGTTTGCAGGATTGATCGTAGAGCCACTTGTGCAGGGTGCTGCGGGAATGCGCATGTATTCTCCCGAATTTCTGGATGTACTTGTGCAATGCGCAAAAAAATATGATGTAAAGGTCATTTTTGATGAGGTCATGACCGGCTTTGGGCGAACTGGAAAGATGTTTGCTATGGATCACTGTCAGGAAAAACCCGATTTGGTTGCCCTGTCGAAGGGAGTTGCCGGAGGAACGTTACCCATGGGTTTAACGGTTACCGGAAATGATATGTACGAGGCGTTTCTGGACGAACAGATCTCCAAAGCATTTTTACACGGACATTCGTTTACGGCGAATCCGATTATCTGTGCAGCTGCCTGTGCCAGCCTTGATTTGTTTGAGCAAGATCAAACATGGAAAAACATTGAATCCATTGGTGAATGGAACCGCAATTTTGCCAGTGAACTTGCAGAATTAAAGTGCATTGATGAGGTTCGGCAAACCGGAACGATTTTGGCGTTCGAAATAGACACAGGTGAAGAATCGGGCTATTTTTCATCCATTCGCGAACAAGCCTATCGTTATTTCCTAGACAACGAATTGCTCATCCGACCTCTCGGAAATGTCATTTTTGTAAATCCTCCCTATTGCATTACGAAAGAGGAGCATACAGATATGAGCAAGAAAATAATTGACTTTTTACGGAGTTTGTAGCCGGATTCAAACTGCTGTCTCTTCGATTGCTTCCAGAATTATGGCTCCTGCTTTTTCGATTTCTTCCTGTGAAATGTTGATGGGCGGAGAAAGACGAAAACTGTAGGGATGCGATAGAAACCAGAAGGCGATCAACCCTTTTTCCAGGCATTTTTTTACGACCTTCTCAACGCGTTCGGGTGATTCCATGTCAAAGGCAAACATCATGCCCATGCGTCGCGTTTCCATGATTTCTGAACTCTTTGAAACCCTGTTTTCGAGCAGTGCCCCCAATCGTTCTACCTCTTTGAAGTCAATTTCATGTTGCATAACATGCAAACAGGCTTCAGCGGCAGCACAAACGACCGGATGTCCGCCAAACGTTGTAATGTGGCCCAGCATGGGGTTGTGTGTGAATTGCTGCAGGTGTTTTTGCGAAGCGACGAGTGCGCCAATGGGCATTCCTCCGCCGAGTGCTTTTCCAAGCGTCAATATGTCCGGTATGATACCAAAATGTTCGAATGCAAAGCGTTTCCCTGTCCTTCCCATTCCGCATTGAATTTCATCAAAAATCAGAAGTGCACCCGTTTCGTCGCATCGTTTTCTGAGTGACTGGAGAAAATTCAGGTCCGGAACCCGAACACCGGCATCGCCCTGAACTGTTTCGATGATAACTCCCGCAGTTTTGTCCGTGATTTGGTTCAAATCATCTATGGCGTTGAATCCCAGAAATCGAACATCGGGAAGCAAAGGACGAAATGCTTCTTTCTTCGCCTCATTGCCTGAAACGCTCATCGATCCGTGTGTGCTTCCGTGATACGATCCGCGAAAGGAAACCAATTCGGTTCTTCCGGTAACACGTTTGACCAGCTTCAGAGCGGCTTCGTTGGCTTCGGTGCCGGAGTTTACCGGATAGACGCAATTCAATGATTCCGGCAGCAGTGATGTCAGTTTCTCCGCAAAATTCAGCGGACTTCGCTGAACAAATTCTCCGTAAACCATCACGTGCAGGTGTCGATCCGTTTGTTCATGGATGGCCTGAACGACACGAGGGTGGTTGTGGCCGATGTTATTCACGGCTACACCTGCGATCATGTCCATGTAGGAATTCCCGTCGGTTGTGTAGATGTACAATCCTTCTGCGCGCTCAATTTCGAGCAGAAACGGAAAAGGTGAAGTTTGCCCCTGGCGTTGTAAAAATCGTTCGGAAATTTCCATCATGGATTTTGCTGGTTCTGACGATTTTGCCCTTGCGGACGCGGGCGGTTTTGATTCCCGTTTCCGTTTGGTTGTGGCTGATGCGGTTGATTAACGCGTCTGAGCAATTCATTCTTGAATTTTTTCTCGGCTTCAAGGAGTTTCAGCGCCTTTTTGTATCCGATTACTCCCGCCACTTTCTCCGTAGTTTCCTTTTTGATTTCCGCAATTTTGATGTCCATATCGAGAAGCTCCTTTGTCTTTTTCTCGATGTCTGCTTCCGACATGGATTCATGATTTTTTCTCAGTTGTTTGGCACCTTCGTTGCGCGATTTGCGTTCATTTCTCTTTTTCTTTTCCATCTCATTGTACACGGGCCAGAACTTTTCGGCTTCTTCCGCTGTGAGATCAAGTTCTTTTGTAATAAAAGCGATGCGCAGCTGTTCGATTTTATCCTTCTTTGTTTGCTGATTGTTTTGCTGGGGTTGTGCAAAAGCAAGGGGAACGAGAAACAGGATCATCGCGAATAGGATCAATGTCGGGGTGTTCGTTTTTGCTACCATACGAGTGTGTGTTTTAAATAAATATTTCTTCATCTTCGCTACGTTCATCCGGGTCGTAACCTTCTTTCATGAGGTATTCAAGGATGTCGTCGACGTCTATATCGTCGAGATTAGGCTCAGGCACTGTGGTAGTAGTGGTTGCCGTTGAATCTGAATCCGGTGTTTCGGGTTCATTCTTGGTTTCCGCATCCAAATTCGAGTGTGGAATGTGCTGAATGATCATATCCAGGTTAAACTCATCGATGTTTTCATCCACGTAGGCTACCACATCATCATGTCCCAATTCCCGCAGCGTCTGCAACGGGTTTGTGTCCGGTTGTGTTCCCGGTAAAAAGGGCAGTATAATGATCACAACCGCCGCAACGGCAGCAGCGGATAGCCATGTGCTTCTTCGTTTGAATAGCGGTATGACGGATGCCTTTTTCGATTCGGATTCAGAAACGTTAGCGGCTAATTCACGGAAATATGCATTTTCCGGAACGTTTACCTTACGGGGTTTCAGATGATCCAATATGTTTTTTTCTTCGGCCATTTACGAATTAGATGGTTTATTCACCTAAAGGTTTAATTGACGGATTAAAAATGCTTCAATTTTTTTTCTCGCGTGATGATAATTTGCCTTGAGCGCCCCTTCACTGGTGCCCAGACGAGCGGCGATCTCTGAAAACTTCAAATCTTCAAAATAGCGAAGCTGAAACACAAGTGCTTGTTTTTCGGGCAAGGCATCCATGGCTTTTTGCAATGCATCGGATAGGGTAGCCTCGTTCAGTTGATCCAAACCTGCATGACCCGCAATAATTTCTATTACGGGAGGATCCACATCAACTCCGGTTCTTCTTTTTTCTTTTTCCAGGAAGTTCAGTGTTTCGTTTCGCGCAATGCGGTACATCCATGTATACAGATTGGATTCTCTTCTGAATTCTCCCAGGTTTTGATACACTTTCACCAGGACATCCTGTAAAACATCGTTGGTAATCTCATGATTTCGGGTTATTCTCCGAATTTGGGAATAGAGTACCCGGCCGTATTTCTCAACGAGTTGAGCAAATGCCCGCTGAGCAGAACTGCCGCCTTCCATAAAAAGGGAGACAATCTCCTGATCTTCGGGGTGGTTGCTCATTCATTCATTTTCGTTTCAAAACAGCTTGAGCGGCGGCGACAACATTCGGCGTATCGATGTTGTACTTGGCCATAAGTTCATCGGGTTTGCCGCTTTCTCCGAATGTATCATTTACTCCTACATATTCCTGAGGAGTGGGATTGTTTCGGCTCAATACCTGCGCGACGGAATCTCCAAGACCTCCGTAAATCATGTGTTCTTCTGCGGTAACCACGCACCCCGTTTTGGCTACGGAACGAAGAATTGCTTCCTCATCAAGTGGTTTAATGGTATGCATATTGATTACTTCAGCTGAAATTCCCTGATTGCGCAGTTCTTCGGCGGCTTCGATAGATTTCCAGACCAGGTGGCCGCATGCAATGATGGTAACATCGTTGCCCTCCATGAGCACATCGGCCTTACCAATTGTGAAGTGAGCATCCGGTTGTGTAAAGATTGGAACTGCAGGACGACCAAATCTCAGGTACACGGGACCGTTTAAATCGGCAATGGCAATGGTTGCTTGTTTCGTCTGATTGAAGTCACACGGAACGATTACCGTCATATTCGGAAGCATTTTCATCATTCCGATGTCTTCGAGAATTTGGTGTGTTGCACCGTCTTCACCCAGTGTTAAACCGGCATGAGAAGCACAGATTTTTACGTTTTTTTTTGAGTAGGCCACCGATTGCCGAATTTGATCATACACACGTCCGGTAGAAAAGTTGGCGAAGGTTCCTGTATATGGGATTTTTCCTCCAACGGCCATTCCGGCAGCGAGTCCGATCATGTTTGCTTCAGCAATTCCAACCTGGAAAAAGCGTTCCGGGAATGCATTCTTGAAAGCGTCCATTTTGAGTGAGCCTGTCAGGTCGGCGCACAATCCTACAACTTCTTTATTTTGCTTGGCGATTTCCAACAGACCTTCGCCAAATCCGGAGCGAGTGTCTTTTTTTCCAAGTACTTCGAAGGTAGCTACTTCAGTCATAAGCGTATCGATGTTGTTGAGTTTGAGTTTATTCTAAAATCTTTTTCCATGGTATAGGACGCGGACTTCATGTCCTTGATTCGGTATACCATTCGATAGGATCCGGGTTGTAATCGCACTTCGCCGGAAGATACATTGTCTTCCAGGTTACAGACCCATTCCCAGATGCCGTTTTCGTTTTCTGCAAATAGTTGCCCTGTAATGCCGCCTGTGGCATTGTATTTCATGAATCCCGGTGCCTTGATGTTGATGTCAGACACGGAACTTTGCGCCACATTTACGGTGACGTACATTCTGGGTAGTGTAAGCACTTCAACCTGGTACGTTCCAACGATGTACTTATCGCGGGAGCCGATGGTTTGAACGTTTAGCGTCAGAGGATCTTCGGGCAACGTAATCCGTGCATTAATTTGATAGGGTTTTGCTGCGTTTACGTATCGCAGACGAATAAATCCCTGCGGAGCATCCACCTCAATGACATTGTGCGTATTCCGTTGAATGGTGATGTTCTTTTTTTCTACTTTCGGAAGGGTATTGACGATCAAATCGTATTTCAAATCAGGATCGATTGCCAGCGTATCAGGGTTACCAGCTCTGTTTATGGTGTGCGTGAACGTATATCTCAGGTTTGTGGTTCCCGCTTCGTACAGGAACATCGTAACGTCTGTCTCGGTTGGGTCGCCATTACTATCATTTAGATTGATTTGCACGGAAGTGTTTACGAGTACTTTTTCCACAATGCTTTTCAGCGCATGTTCAAAGGCATTTACGTTTTCTGCATCCTTATAGTGCCCGATGCAACGGAATTTCTCCAGGTAACTCAAATCCAGACCAAGGCCGATCACAAAGGGAGTCACATTCACTCCTTTATCCTTCAGTTTTTTGGCAATGACGCATGGATCATTGTCGCAGGCCTCCAGTCCATCCGTTATCAGAATGATCACATTTCGTGTGTTGCTATCCGGAAAATCACCTGCGGCTGCTTCCAGTGATCGGGCGATGGGTGTGGTGCCTTTTGCCTGAATCGATTTGATGCGGTATTTTACCCGATCGAAGTTATCCGGCCCGAAGGGAACTTCGAGTTTTGTGTCATTGCAATCTTCCTGTCCGGGTTTGATCGGCGTTTGATGACCGTATGCGCGCAACGCGATCTCCAGGTTGGGCGTACCTTTTAATCCATCGACTGTTTTGGCGAGTAAATCTTTTGCGGCTTGAATTCGCGTTTGTTTTCCCCAGCGTTCGTTCATGCTATTTGACGCATCCAGAATAAACAGAATGCGCGTTTTCACCTGGCTGTATCCCGTCGAGGCGAAGCAGACAAACAATATGAAGAGAAATTTTTTCAAGCCTTAATAGTCACCCAGCGTTTCTTCCAATTGAGCCAGGGCGGCATCTACTTGTTCCGGACTCGGAGCATTCCCATGCCATTTGTGTGTCCCCATCATGTAATCAACTCCCTGACCCATTTCTGTTTTCATAACGATCACTATAGGCTTTCCGTTACCGGTTTTGGCTTTCGCTTCTGCCAGAACAGAGCGCATTTCGTCCATATTATGACCGTTCATTTCGAGTACTTCCCATCCAAAAGCTTGCCATTTTTGGTGCAAATTACCGAGGGATAGCACGTCTTCAAGGTCTCCATCGATCTGGCGACCGTTGTAATCGATCGTAGCGATCACGTTGTCAACCTTGTTGGCGGCAGCGTACATGGCCGCTTCCCAGATTTGTCCTTCCTGAAGTTCACCATCACCGTGCAACGAATATACGATGCTGTTATCTCCATTTAATTTTTTTGCTTGGGCTGTTCCAATTGCGCAAGACAATCCCTGCCCCAATGATCCCGATGCCATTCGAACACCCGGAAGCTTTTTATCCGTAGACGGGTGACCTTGTAATCTTGTTGATAACTTTCTGAATGTCCCGAGCTCGTCGACCGGAAAATAACCGCTTCGTGCAAGCACACTGTACCAAACCGGAGAAATGTGACCATTCGAGAGGTAAAAAATGTCCTCTTCGCGACCTTCCATGTTGAAATTATTCGGGTCGTGATTCATCGTCTCGAAATACAGCATTGTAAGGAAGTCTGCACAGCCTAAAGAACCTCCGGGATGCCCTGAACTGGCGCTCCCAACCATTCGTACAATGTCTCTTCGAACCTGTGATGCGATTCGGTGTAATTCAGATGTTTCCATTAATCGTTCTGTTATCGTTTAAATTTTCTGTTCAGTAGCTGTTGGAATCAGCCTGGATTAGCTAACTCTCAGCGATCTAAAGTCGGAACTTTTATGGACTTCTGACGACAAGCGTGCAACTTTTTATGCACATCCGATGTCTATAAGATATAAACTGAATCACTATTCTGATGAAAATCTTCTATTTGGCGATATTCGCCACATTTTTCCCAATGGGTATTTACGCGCAGAGGGCAGATGCGCGGCTACTCAATTACATGACCGATGAAGAGATTGCCGAAATCTCGAAAGAAAATCCCAAAGAATTACAACTGATATCGTATGCCCTGGACCATGGTTTGTATGTGGCTAATTACGAACCGGGGAAGGGTCCCTTGCCGGTAATTGAGGTAGATGCAGACAAGCTTCCAAACTATTTGGATTTGGGATTGGCAATCGCCGATCAAAATCAGTATTTCCGTATTTCAGGGCGGAATAAAGTCCTCGTGATGAAGTCGCGCTGGGTGCTTAACTACGAACTCTCAAAACAATAATGGACATGGCTTTAAACTGGATTAAACGAGCAGGGATTGCATTTTTGGTAGCGCCCGTATTTTCGTTCGGTCAGACCGTGATCATGGGTGATCCTGGATATGACGAATTGAACCCGGCCGATTGCAGTACATTCGGAGTCTCAGGGAATAACTTTTTTGACGACGGATTAGCGGGGAATTACTCTTCGAACTTTAACGATACAACGGTCTTCTGTCCCGATCTTACGCAGGGAACAAAAATGACCATCACCTTCGGAATCGGTGTAGTATTTACATTTGATGTGGATGGCTCCGATTCCATTTATATCTACGATGGACCAAATACAACATGGCCTCTTTTAGGAGCGCACAACTCGGTAACCGACCCAATGGGATTCGCATACACAGCCAGCTGGAACAACCCAAGTGGATGTTTAACAGTGGTCTTTATTTCGGATGGAGCGAATGAGGGAACAGGGTGGTCCGCGAATCTTCAATGCGGAAACCCGCTACAACCTTTTGAACCACACAT
>JAURNA010000205.1 GCA_030830385.1 Crocinitomicaceae bacterium
ATCCCAGCTTACAGGAGACATGTTTCAGGATATGGAGATCAAAGATAAGATCCATAACCTGGAGATGAAGCTTCATGGAGTGAAGCCAATGGACAGCCATTTTGATTGTGTTGGCTGCGTCTCCTGATCAGGATTTTCTTCTCAAAACGTACATGCCGTTCAGTTGAACGGGGAATTCAATACGGGAAGATTGCGTTTTTCACGTTTTCCCGGAGGAACGTTGCGACTTTTTTTGCTTTTTCATCTGAGTCATACGCTTGTTTGCTCTGAACGGTAGGGGTGTGTTTTGCCGAATGATGACCTGTTGTGCTCCGGATAAACCGTTATTTGTTTGAATGCGACTGTTGTATTCTCCCGTTTCCCACTGCCGGACACCGGATTCTTTCTCTTATTGGAGAAAAGCGTAGGTAAGAATATTGGCTCCCATTTTGAGTGCTTCCTGTCGTTTGTTTTCCGGGTCATTGTGAACCTCCGGGTCTTCCCAACCATCACTCAGGTCGGTTTCGAAGGTATAAAGACAGACAATTCTTCCGTCCACAATGATGCCAAACGCCTGGGGTCGTTCTCCGTCGTGTTCGTGAATTTTCGGCAGCCCGTTGAAATCGTATTTTTGATGAAAAATCTCATGGTCAAAGGGCAATTCAACGAGCTCGTTGTTGGGAAATACCTTCTTGAGCTCAACGCGAATGAATTCGTCCATTCCGTAGTTGTCGTCGATGTGTAAGAAGCCTCCGCCGGTCAGATAATTTCGCAAATTTTCAGCCTCTTGAGCAGAAAAAACCACGTTTCCATGACCCGTCATGTGGATGAACGGGTAGAGAAAAATATCGGGGCTTCCCACTTCCACATACGGAGTCTCGGTGACGATATTCGTTCCAAGATTTGCGTTACAGAACTTTGCCAGGTTCTGAAGTGCAGTTGGATTGGCATAATAGTCTCCTCCTCCGCTGTATTTGAGTACAGCAATCGGGTACGATTGCGACTGAGCGTTGATCGCAAAGCAAAATGCCAGGATTGCCAGAATACATTTCTTCATTGTCTCGAAGATAATACATTTAGGTGGCAGATAACTGGAATTGGAGGAGATAATTTTGAGATCACCGTTACACCGATTGGCACTGCGCTGTTTGTGGGAGCAATGCTCTGGTATCGGGCGATCGTTCGTTGTTGGGTCACATTGACGCACAAACAACTGCGTACAACGCTGCGGTTTCCGTTCTCAATCGATTTTCTCCCAGCGTTACCGGGTAATATCCGCTTGCGATGGCTTGTTCGACTTCCGACGGAGTAAAATCTCCCTCCGGACCGATAAGAATGGGGCCCTCCGTTAGGCCGTACGTCTCCTGAAGTGTCATTTTTTTCTTGTCGTAGCAGTGGGCAATATAACCTTGTGGATGTTGGTTCAGAAAATCGGAGTAGGATTGCAGAAGTTCAATTTCCGGTAGGTACAATCGCCGTGACTGCTTCATGGCTGAAATTGCTTTTTTCTGCAAACGATCCAGTTTCAGACGTGTGCGCTCCATGTTACAAGTCTCAATAAAGCTGAGGTGCGTCAATCCGATTTCAGTAGCTTTTTCCACAAACCATTCCAATCGATCTCCCTGTTTCGTCGGGCCCATGGCAATGTGTATCCGTCGCTCGGGCTGCGTTTCCGAAAAACGGTGGGTTATTTCCACCAGACAGCGCTTGTGGTGTGCATCGCGTATGTTTGCCACGTAACAATTTCCGCGACCGTCTAGGATTTCGAGTGCATCTCCGGTATTCATTCGCAGAACCCTTACTACATGTCCGGATTCTTCCTCGGAGAGCACGTGTTCTGTAATCGTTTCTGATATGTCCGGGTCGTAAAAACGGCGCATCAGTGCATGATTCTGTACATCATTTCCTTCATCAATTCACCGGGAGAGACGGATGCATTTCCAACTCCTTTTGATTTGAGATCAAATTCGTGAAGAAGGCTAATGTTCGCGGCAATTTTCTTCGGATTGTACACGTTGGCAGATTTCAGTAACTCCCCGGCCACAAATGGATGCACACGCAGGTTTGATGCGATGGCCTCTCTGGATTTATTTTCCATAAAGTGTATCCGCATGAGTCGTGAGAAATGGTTGTAGAGGTTGGAGATGACCACAATAATCGATGTTGCCTTTGGGTTGCGATCGAAATAATCAACAATGCGATTCGCTTTCAATACGTCGCGTATCCCCACGGCATTGATCAATTCGAATACATTGTAATCTTTCGAAATACCAATGTTCTCTTCGACATGAATCTCGTTAATGGTCGTTCCTTTTTCAACCAGCAGGTCAAGTTTATCCAACTCATTCACGATCTTGCTAAGGTCGTTACCGAGAAATTCCCCCAACAAAATAGACGCTTTCGGAGTGATTGAATACCCCATTTTGCCCACGTAGGCACTGATCCAATCTGCGAGTTTGTACTCTTTGATGCTATCGGATTTGAACACCAGCCCGTTTTGTGCAGCTGCTTTGAGTGATTTTTTTCGGGCGTCGTAGGTCTTGTATTTGTAGTTGATTACAAAAATAGTCGGGTCGGCGGGCTGCTCGAAGTAAGGTAAGAGCTTCTCCATATCGCGAAAGTCCTGAGCTTCTTTGAGCACAACTACACGCCGCTCGGCCATCATGGGATAACCTCGTGCTTCAGAGATCAAACTTAACGCTTCGGCTTCCTTTCCGTACAAAATCGTTTGGTTAAAATCACGTTCATGTTCTTCGAGGGCGCTTTCCAGAATTGCATTCGTGATCAAATCAATGAAATACGGTTCCGGTCCATGCAGGAAATAGATTTTCTCGAATTTCCTCTCCTTAATATTCTTTATGACGAGCGAAGGGTCCATTACTTATGATTCGACCAGATTTTGCACAATTCGGTCAAGGTAGCAACGGCTTTTTCCATGTCCTGAACACTCACGTATTCATGTCGGGAGTGAATGGCCATTTCTCCTGTGAATATATTCGGGCAGGGCATTCCCATGAAAGACAGACGCGATCCGTCCGTTCCTCCTCGAATGATTTTAGGAAACGGTTCAATTCCAGCGTTATTCATGGCATCAATTGCGTATTGGCTCACGAAAGGAACATCTTTTAATACTTCCTTCATGTTACGGTATTGCTCTTTCACTTCGAACGAATAGGTAACACCCGGGTATTTGTTAACGGTCAATTTTACCAATTCTTCCAATCGCTGTTCATATTCCGCCAATTTGGATGTCTCGTGATCCCGAATGATGAAACTAACCGTCGTTTGTTCCATTCCTCCATTGATATTTACAGGATGGACGAATCCTTCGCGATGTTCGGTGGTTTCAGGAGACCATGAATCTTTCGGTAGCGAATCCACGAACTCGGAAGCTACTTTCAGCGCGTTGGTCATTACGCCTTTCGCATATCCGGGGTGTGCGCTTATTCCATTGATTTTGATGGTGACTCCATCGGCAGAAAAACTCTCATCTTCGATTGAACCAAGGATTCCTCCGTCAAGTGTGTATCCAAAGTCTGCCTTCAGGATGTCCATGTCGAGGTGATCCACTCCACGACCCACTTCTTCATCCGGTGTAAAGAGTATTCGAATTGATGGATGAGGAATGCCCGGATTGTTTGTCAGGTGCTGTACCAAATCCATGATAATGGCAATTCCGGCTTTGTCGTCAGCACCCAGCAGCGTCAGTCCACTCGCGGTGATCAGATCATCTCCGATTTTCTCTTTCAGGTAAGGATGCTGATCTGTTGTGATTACCTGTGAACTGTCGTCTGGAAGCACAATGGGAGTTCCATTATAGTTTCGATGCACGATGGGTCTCACGTCTGTTCCACTGCAATCCGGCGCCGTATCCATGTGCGAACAGAAACAGATGGTTGGCAGGTGTTTACCCGTGTTGTTGGGAAGCGTTCCGAAAACATATCCCCATTCGTCCATCATGGCATCCTCAACCCCCAGCGACTTGAGTTCCTCAACAAGTAATTTTCCAAGATTTTTCTGGATTTCCGAAGAAGGGAAGGATGTCGACTTTGGATCTGCCGTTGTGTCCATTTTTGCATACCGAACAAAGCGTTCTTCCACCGACGATTGATAGTTTTCCATGCGGGTGTTTGTTTGGGTCAAAAGTAACGATTTTGAAAACGAAAAAAGGCCCCGAACCGGAGCCTTTCTGAATGTATGTATCGACCGACTAGAAAATCTCTTCTGAGGAGAAGTGGAATTTTCCTTCGAT
>JAURNA010000206.1 GCA_030830385.1 Crocinitomicaceae bacterium
GATTTTTCATAATTTCACCGGACTAAGTTGGAATCCCTGAGCTTCGAGCAGCCGAATAATGCCGTTTGGCCCTCCCAGGTGCCCTGCTCCAAACGCAAAAAACGTTCTTTCTTGTCCCATAGCACGAATGATTTTTGGGATCCAATTTTCATTTCGAATGTCGATAAAATCAACCAATTGGTCACCAAATAGCTGATCGTCACCTGAAACGAGTACGTGGAGCTCGTCGACGTTTTGTCGATTATAGGCGTCAAAAAGATCCTCCATTGTCGTGTGGGTAGTGTCTTCATCTCCTGTATCACGGATATGGGCCATGACCATTTCGGTTTGGGCTTCTTTCGGCAGCCCGTCAAACAACGACATTTGAAATTCAGCGGTTTCTACGGCGCCAACGTTAATTTTCAGGCTATCGGCCAATTCTTTTATGCGAACTTCGTACGATTCGAATTTTTCTGTTTTACCGGCGTTTCCGTCGGCTGTATCACTCGGGTTATTGGCAAATGCAATTGCGATTCCCCAAATGCCAACGGGCTTGATTTTTCGACACATGGACATAAACAGGGCGGAATCAACAAACGTTTGGGTTTCAAACCAGGTGATGACCGAGTCCAATTGCAATGGATTGAAGTAATCCGTGATGTCCTCGTCAGCTAACAGCAGGAGCTCGGTTAACTCTGTTCCATTGTTGTCCAGCAATAATTCCAACACAATTGAATCGCAGGACTTGATGGTTTCGGTTAATTCGTATGGGAAAAAGAATTCGTTTTGAGAGATCAGGTGTACGGTTCCAAAGAGGAAACTCTCTTCGGTAGAATCCGTTGCGTGGATTTTCCAGAGTAATGAACTACTGTCCATCGGGTAGGGGCGAACCTGTCCGAGAACCGATGTAATTGAAAGTCCAAGAAGCAGTGTAAATAAAAACCGGATCATGGCGCTGCTGTGAGTCTTGCAAGATAGTGGTAATCTTTCGTTTCTACTATTTTTTCTGTCTTGAGTCCTGCTTCTTCTGCTACTTTTGAAAGCGTATCAAAGTCAACGTACAACCAGTCGAACCAATCTGTACGGTGCTCTTTGTAATGCATACGAAAGCGAAAATTCCCATGGTATTCGCTGTTTAGATCCATCCAATAACTGCCGTCGTCTTCCTGATACAGAAACTGTACATCGGAGGAGTCCATGATGATCTGTCCCTGATCGGAAATAAGCGATTTGGCATGTGTAAGGAAATAGGGAAGTCGGGATAGTGTGCCGGCAATACCGGCGCCATTCATGAGAAACAGCAGTGTATCGTAGCTTCCTTTGTGCTCGAAAAACGATACGGATTCGGCAGAAATCCCATCTTTTTTCATCCATTCAACGGCATTGGGGCTGATTTCAATGGCATGTACCTCCAATCCCTGATTGATCAAATGTCGACTGTGGATTCCTGATCCGGCTCCAACGTCAAGTACGGATCCTTTGCAAAGGAAGAGGGCTTCTTGCTCCACTTCAGGCATTTCCTCGTACGATCGAAACAGGTATTTCGAAGGGATGAGGTCGTCTTCACACAAGTCAGACTCTACGAGAATGTCGTCTGCACTACCGTGAATTCGCACGTCTTCGATGCATTGTCCGATCGGATCGTTAAGAAGTTTCATGTTCAATATTCGAAATCATCGTACCCGTGTTCGAAATCGTCGAAGCCATATTCGTCTTCATCCATTCCTTCCTCGCTGGGTTCAGTTTCAAACTGTAGGGTTTCACCACTGTCTGATTTGGAGGATTCCGCCGGAGCATTTCCTACAGCAAGCGTTACGCGCATTCTGTCCGGAGTCTCCTGCTGGTATTCAATCAGTTCGATCAGGAAGATCCATATACGCAGAAAGTCGTGTACGAGGATGAATTTCTGATCTTTTGTTTCGATCAACTCGCGAATGGTGGTATTGCTCATTACCCGGGGAGACTGATCGTCGTCTCCAAATGACATGTCAAACAGGCTGATTTCTTCTCCTTTGTCCCAATTTTCGTTGGAAGTGTAGAAAGAGGCCATTTGATCGCCCGAAAAATGAAAGGCATCCAGAATGGAATGGTAAAATGCCTCAAACGTATCGTGATCGGCTACCAGGATATCGCGAAAAATCTCCGCTTTGTCCTCCGAATCCAATAAAATTCTGAATTTTAACCCTGCCATTCGTCTTAGATTATCTGCAAAAATACCCTTTTCTTACGATCTGATTACGACTGGGTTTCAAGACCGAGTTCACGCGCGATTTCAAACATGTATGCCCGGGCCTGTTCAGGATCGTTTTCGATCTCACCGTCTAAAATGGCTTCTTTGATTTTGTTTTTGATTGTTCCGATCTCCGAGCAAGGGCCGATGCCAAATGTATCCATGATCAATTTTCCATCTACCGGAGGTTGAAAATTGCGGATTCTGTCCTTTTTTTCAACGTCTCTGAGTTTTTCCTCTACGATTTCGAAGTTCTTTTTGTAGCGTCGAACTTTCATCTCGTTTTTAGAAGTGATATCGGCATTGCAGAGTTTCATCAGGTCGTCAATGTCGTTTCCGGCTTCAAAAAGCAAGCGTCGAATGGCGGAGTCAGTCACGTTTCCTTTCACCAAAGCTATAGGACGAAGGTGCAGACGAACGAGCTTCTGCACGTATCTCATCTTCTGATCCAGTGGCAGCTTGAGTCGTTTAAAGATACGAGGAACCATTCGGGCTCCCAGGTCTTCATGTCCATGGAAGGTCCATCCGTGTTTTGGATCGAACCGTTTCGTTGGAGGCTTGGCAATATCGTGAAGGATGGCGGCCCAACGCAACCAGAGGTTATCTGACATTCCTGCAACGTTGTCCAACACTTCGAGTGTGTGATGAAAGTTGTCTTTGTGCGATTTACCATTCCGCTTTTCAACTCCGTAAAGCGCTACCATTTCAGGAAAAAAACGGTGCAAAAGTTGAGTCGAAAACAGCAGGCGAAACCCGCGGGAAGGCACTTCACAGGATACAATTTTGTTCAACTCATCCATGATGCGTTCCCGGGAAACAATGTCCAGGCGTTCTGCATTGTCTTTGATGGAATCAAGGCTTTTCTTTTCGATGTTGAAATCGAGTTGGGTTGCAAAACGAATTGCTCTCATCATTCGCAGTGGATCGTCGCTATATGTGGTGTTCGGATCAAGCGGTGTTCGAACGATTCCGTTCTCCAGATCGTCTAGTCCATTGAATGAATCCACCAAATCTCCGAAGGTGTCGCCACGAAGGTCAAGCGCAAGAGTGTTGATCGTAAAATCCCGTCGATTTTGATCGTCACTCAACGTTCCATCTTCTACGATTGGTTTGCGCGAATCACGCCGGTAGGATTCTTTTCGGGCGCCGACAAACTCTACTTCCAAATCTTTGTATCGAAAATGCGCGGTTCCGAAATTTTTGAAAAAAGAAACGCTCTTTACACGCAATTTATCGGCACTGAGTCGGGCAAGTTCCATCCCACTTCCAATTACGACAATGTCGATATCCTTTGA